>SVLC01000055.1 GCA_015068155.1 Oscillospiraceae bacterium
AGGCCATGGGCGGTGCTTCCGGCGGCTACACCGCTGCCCGTCAGCCCATCGTGGACCTGCTGCGTCAGCGCAGCCGCCCCTACCTGTTCTCCAACACCGTGGCTCCCGCTATCTGCGCCGCCACCATCCGCACCATCGAGCTGCTGGAAGAGTCCACTGCTCTGCGTGACCGTGTTCACGAGAACGGCCGTTACTTCCGCGCCAAGATGGAGGCCCTGGGCTTCGATATGCTGCCCGGTGAGCATCCCATCGTGCCTGTAATGCTGTACGATCCCAAGGTGGCTCACGAGTTCGCCCGCCGGATGCTGGAGAAGGGCGTCTATGTTGTCGCCTTCTGCTATCCCGTCGTACCCAAGGGCAAGGACCGCATCCGCACCCAGATCTCTGCCGGTCACACCAAGGAAGATCTGGACTTCGCCGTGGAATGCTTCCGCCAGGTTCGCGAGGAAATGGGCCTGAAGTAATCCCAATAAATATACACAGCCGCCTCTTTCGAGGCGGCTGTTGTTTTCTATTCTTCCCTTTCGTCGGACGATACTGTCCGCATTATTCCAAAACAATGCTTTCCGCCCAGCCAAGGATATCATCCCGGTATAGCTTGGCGTTGGACTTCCGGGTAGCAAATTGGATCAGCCAAAACCCGCTGGGGCCTTTGCATACTACCGCGACATAATGGTAGGCGCCATCCTGGGTATCCGCATCATATTCAAAATAGACCACACCGTTTTCTGTCTGCAGCGTCGCACTCAGACCGTTGACCCGGATGACTTGCTGGCCGTATTCTTCCACGGAGAATTTATCGGAAACCTCTGCAAAGGTTTCCTTCAGCACAAAAACCGCCACCTGGTCGCTGGTAAAAGCGGCTGTGTATCCCGCGATCTTTTCCTCGGCAAACTGATCCGTTAAGGTAATCTGCATACTCTCGGCGTAAAAAGTTTTGGGTTCAGCCGCAGGCTGCAGCATCTGCTGCACCATCTTATATCCAAAATAGCCTCCCAAAACCAGAGAAGTCAGCAGCACGACGCCGCCAATAATGCCAATCCAAATCCACATTTTCTTTTTTCCCATAAGTACCCCTCTTTCCTCTTTGCGTTTTCTGTTTCCTCCACCATTATTATATGTTGACATAACGCAAAAGTCAATCATTTTCACTCTGCGTGTACTATTGACAACCAAATTTGCATCATGTAAAATTAAGAAAAGGAGTGGATTTCTATGTCAAAAAATGTAGTGACTGTAAGAAAACCAATGGCTGAGCGGGTATTCATCTGTATTTTTTCCGCATTATTACTTATCATCGTCACGATCTGCGTAGTACACCTGAATACACCGGTTGCCTTACTTCTTTTCGTGCCTATGCTGCTGATCCTACTGCCTTTATTACTTTTCTCCCTCACCTGGCAGGTACGTTTTGATGAGAAACAGATCGTAAAAGTTCTATTTTTTCATACAAACAAAGTGTACCGCTATACGCAGTTGCAAGAGGTTACGCAGCAGCATTTTACCTCCGAACACGGCAGTGTCATACGAATGGATTTCGCAGACGGAAAATCCATTCGGTTCCGCATAGAGGATGACGGCGCCAAACAGGCCATCAAATTGTTATGTAAACATCACAGCATCCAACGAAAATAGAAACTCGACACCTTTGCGGTGTCGAGTTTTCCGTTGCGGCAGGGGCAAGCCCCCGCCCTATGATATTTCCCGGGGAGGATTCTTGAACCCTCCCTAGGAATACATGGAAAAAGCCGGTCCCGAAGGACCGGCTTTCGCGTAATTGATTTAAGATTAGAAGCAGCCCTGCTCCATCATAGCAGTAGCGACCTTCTTGAAGCCAGCGATGTTGGCGCCGGCAACCAGGTTGTAGCCCAGGCCGTACTCCTCAGCAGCTTCCACGGACATAGCATGAATGGTCTTCATGATGCCCTTCAGCTTCTCGTCGACTTCCTCAGCGGACCAGACCAGACGCTCGGAGTTCTGGCTCATTTCCAGACCGGAAACAGCAACGCCACCGGCGTTAACAGCCTTGGAAGGAGCAACGATCATGTTGGGCTGAGCCATCATGTAAGCCAGAGCATCGTTGGTGGTGGGCATGTTAGCAACTTCGATGTAGTACTTGATGCCGTTGGCAACGATCTTCTCAGCAGACTCCATACGGACGTCGTTCTGCATAGCGGAAGGCATGATGACGTCGGCCTTGACGCCCCAGGGCTTCTCGCCGGGGAAGAACTGAACACCGAACTTGTCAGCGTAGTCCTGAACCTTGTTGCGGCGGCTGGCCTGCATCTTCAGCATGAAGTCAACCTTCTCCTGAGAGGAGGAAACGCCTTCGGGATCGTAGATGTAGCCGTCGGGGCCGGACAGGGTCACGACCTTGGCGCCCAGGTGCAGAGCCTTCTGGCAGATACCCCAAGCAACGTTGCCGAAGCCGGAGATAGCGATGGTCTTGCCCTCGATGGACTCGCCCTCGTGAGCCAGGACTTCCTGCAGGTAGTAAACAGCACCGTAGCCGGTAGCCTCGGGACGGGTCTTGGAGCCGCCGTAGGTGAAGCCCTTACCGGTCAGAACGCCGTTCTCCCACACGCCCTTCAGGCGGCGGTACTGGCCGTACATGTAGCCGATCTCACGGCCGCCAACGCCCATGTCACCGGCGGGAACGTCCACATCGGGTCCGATGTAACGGTACAGAGCGGTCATGAAGCTCTGGCAGAAACGCATGATCTCAGCATCGGACTTGCCGGTGGGATCGAAGTCGGAACCGCCCTTACCGCCGCCCATGGGCAGGCCGGTCAGGCTGTTCTTGAAGGTCTGCTCGAAGCCCAGGAACTTGATGACGGAGGGAGTAACATTGGGCTGGAAGCGCAGGCCGCCCTTGTAGGGGCCGATGGCGCCGTTGAACTGGCAGCGGTAGCCGATGTTGGTGTGCCACTGGCCGGCGTCGTCGCACCAGACAACGCGGAAAGTAAACATACGCTCGGGCTCGACCATGCGGGTCAGCAGGTCGACCTTCTCATATTCGGGATGAGCGTCGATAACGGGAGAGATGGAGGAGAAAACCTCTTCCACGGTCTGGCAGAATTCGGGCTCGTTAGCGTGCTTGGTCTTGACGTAATCGATTACGCGAGCAACATAAGCGTTCATTGGTATCAATCTCCTTTAATGAATTTCTTCATAAATCATGGGTGGTGTTTCCCACCAACGAACATTATAGCAGATAATTCCTGGTTTGACAAGATGTGTATTATACCCATTTTCCGCCCTATAAATTGTGCATTTTACCCATTTCTTCCCCTTTTGGCCGGTTGTTTCAAAAACATACGCCTGTGATTTGTCCTTCCTGAATAGACACTTTCCCCCTCTTTCCCACAGTTCAACTCCGTCGGACATTTACTTCAAATTCCCATAATAAATAGTTTGCAAAAGCCGTCGTTTTGCTGTATAATATTCTACAAACCATTTGCACACATATTCAGTGGTACAAATACAAAACTGTGAGGAAAACTATGTTTGAACAAATTTTGCAACTGATCCGTCAGCATGACCGGATCATCATTCACCGCCACAGCAGCCCCGACGGTGATGCCATCGGCAGCCAGGTAGGTCTGAAGCACCTTCTGCGGCATAATTTCCCCGAAAAGGAGATCTATGCGGTGGGCGACGATGCCCGGCACTACAGTTTCATGGACGATTCCACAATGGACACCGTCCCCGACGAGGCCTACGCCGACGCCCTGGCCATTGTGTTGGACACCTCCGCCAAAAAACTGATCAGCGACCAGCGTTATGCCACTGCCCATGCCACTGCCCGGATAGATCACCATATTTTCTGTGAAACCATCTGCGATGCCGAGGTCACCGACACCAGCTTCGAAAGCTGCTGCGGCATGATCGCCGCTTTCGCCATGGAATGCGGCTGGGATCTGACCCCTCTGGCAGCCAAAAGCCTTTACACCGGCATGGTCACCGACTCGGGCCGTTTCCGCTATGACTCCACCACCGCTCAGACCCATCGCATGGCGGCGTTTTTGATGAGCCAGCCTTTCGACACCGGCGAGATCTACCGCAATCTGTATGCCGATGATTTCAGCCGCATCCAACTGCGGGCAAAGTTCGTGATGAAGATCCGGCTCACTCCCAAAAAAGTGGCCTATATTTTCACCGATAAGGAGGAATTGGCTCAGCTCAACGCGGATATCTTCAGCATATCCCGTGGCATGGTAAGCACCATGTCCGATATCCGGGGCATTGATATCTGGGCCAACTTTACAGAGACCGACAATGGTATTCTCTGTGAACTTCGCTCCAGCAAATACAACATCAACCCCATCGCTGTGAAATACGGCGGCGGTGGTCACGCCAAGGCCAGCGGCGCTACCCTGCCCCATCGGCAGGCCATGGAGAATATGCTGCGCGATCTTGACGCGCTGATGGGAGAATAAATATGAGTATGGAAATTAAGCAGGCCATCCTGCAAAAGATTAAAGAATACGACACCATTATGCTGTTCCGTCACTTCCGCCCCGACGGCGACGCAAAAGGGTCCACAAAGGGTCTTCAAGGCATTCTGAAGGCCACCTGGCCGGAGAAAGAAGTCTTGCTTATCAACGATGACCATTCTGATTATCTGGCCTTCATGGGCGACGATGAGGCCGAGGTGGCCGATGAGGTATATAAAAAAGCCCTAGGCATCGTACTGGATACCGCCACCACCGACCGAATCGCCAACAAAAAGTTCGCACTTTGCAAGGAACTGATCAAGATCGATCACCACATCGAAGTTGCGCCCTACGGCGATCTTTCCTGGGTGGAAACAGAAAAATCTTCGGTGTGTGAAATGGTTGCCGAATTCTATGCCACCTTCCGGGATGAGCTGAAGATCACACAGGAGGCTGCTACCCACATTTATACCGGCATGGTCACCGATTCCGGCCGTTTCCAGTTTTCCTCTGTCAGCGGCGACACCCTTCGCTATGCCGCTGTGATGCTGGACCAAGGCATCAATACCGACCTGATGTATGCCCATCTGCAGTTGAAGGACTTTGACGAGCTGAAGTTCCGGGCGCAGATCTACAAGCTGATGAAGATCACAGAAAACGGCGTGGCATATGTGTATCTAAGCAAGGAGCTGCAGGACAAGTTCGGCCTGAAGCCGGAAGCTGCCAGCGCCTGCATCTCCGCCATGGACTCCATTAAGGGCTGCCTGTGCTGGATCGGCTTTATTGAAAACGGGGACGAAGAAGGTTCCGTCCGGGTGCGTTTGCGTTCCCGCTTCGTAGCCATCAATTCTGTTGCTGAGCATTATCGGGGCGGCGGCCACGCTTGCGCCTGCGGCGCCACTATTTTCAACAAAAAGGAAATGCGCGCCTTGGTAAAGGAAGCCGATGCCATCGTAAAACAATATAAGGAAACCCACGAGGAATGGCTATGAGAATTTTAATTACCAATGACGACGGCATTTACGCCGCAGGCTTGATCCCCTTGGTGAAGTGGGCGATGAAGCTGGGCCAAGTCACCGTCATCGCTCCCAAAGTTGAGCAAAGCGGCAAAAGCCATGGCATTGAGATCCACAAAAGCTTTTCCCTGGAGAAAGTGGAACTGGTGGATGGCGCAGAAGCCTATGCCCTGGACTCCACCCCTGCCGACTGCGTGCGTTATGCCATTTTGGGCCGCAAGCTGCAGTTCGACCTGGTGATCTCCGGCATCAACCGGGGACTCAATGTGGGCGCTGACATTATGTACTCCGGCACCGTCGGCGCCATTTGCGAAGCCGCCAATCTGGGTGTTCACGCCCTGGCCTTTTCCACCTCCCCCGCCTACTATGACAAGGCTGTGGAAAAGCTGGACATGGCCTACGATTTTGTGGTAAAACATCGGCTGCTGGAAAAGAATCTGTTTTATAATATCAATATTCCTGCCGATCCTACCGGCATTCGCATCACCCGTCAGGGCGGTCCCTACTATTCCGATCATTTCACCCTGGAAAACGGCATGGTAACCCCCCACGGCATCGATGTATTCACCCCCTGCGGCCAGGAGGATGTGGATACAGATTGCGTGCTGCGCTATGGCATGATCTCCATTACCCCTATGACCAACCAGCGGGCCAATATGCCCCTCTACCAGGAACTGAGAGAACTCAACGGATAAGCATTCGCCCTGCGGAACCTTCCGCAGGGCGTTTCTTATGCAAAAAGGCTTCCGGAAAATCCCGGAAGCCTTTTATTTAGGTAAGCGTGAACAGAAGGTACAAAATCATATATGCGATGGACAGGATCACCAGCACTACCAGCATGGGAACGAACATCATTTTCACCGCATGCCAGTAGGTATCCCATTTCTCCTTGGCAGAAGCCCGGGGACGGTAGGGATCGCCGCCGCTGAGCCGGCGTCCTTTGACACCTGACATATCCGCAACGGTGGAACCGTCATCGTAGTATCTGACTTTTTCTTTCTTATCCTTCTTTTTGCTCATGGGATTACTGCTCCTCGTTCAGCAGGTGGCAGGCGGCGAAGTGGCCATTCTCGTACTCCTTGTACTCGGGAGTCACATGCTTACAAACTTCCTTGGCATAGGGGCAACGGGTATGGAACCGGCAGCCCTTAGGCGGATTTGCAGGAGAAGGAATATCGCCCTGCAGCTTGATACGGTCCATCTTCATGGTGGGATCGGGGTTGGGCACCGCGGAGAACAGCGCCTTGGTGTAGGGGTGCATGGGGTTGCGGAAGATATCTTCCTTGGTACCAAACTCCATAACCGCACCCAGGTACATAACCAGGATCTTATCGGAGATGAACTTAACAACAGACAGGTCGTGGGAAATGAACACATAGGCCATGTTTCTTTCCCGCTGCAGCTTCTTCAGCAGATTGATGATCTGCGCCTGAATGGACACGTCCAGTGCGGAAACAGGCTCGTCACAGATGACCAGCTTGGGGTTCACGGACAGGGCGCGGGCGATACAAATTCTCTGACGCTGACCGCCGGAGAACTCGTGGGGATAACGCTCAAAGTAGTAATCCCGCAGGCCGCACTCATCCATCAGCTTCAGAACATAATTTCTGATCTGATCCTTAGGCACCAGCTTATGCACCAGCACAGGCTCGCTGAGCAGGCCGCCAACGGTGTCTCTGGGAGGCAGAGAGGAATAGGGGTCCTGGAAGATGATCTGCATTTCCTTGCGGATCTCACGCATCTGCTTGGGGGTGTAGTTGGTGATGTCCTTGCCATTGAAAATGATCTGACCGCCGGTGGGCTGGTGCAGCTTCAGAATGGCACGGCCGGCAGTGGTCTTACCGCAGCCGGACTCACCGACGATACCCAGGGTCTCACCGGCGTGGAGCTTGAAGGACACATCGTCAACTGCCACCAGTTCCTTGGTGACCTTGCCGGTCATGGTCTTCTTCATGGGGAAGCACTTACGCAGGTGACGAACCTCCAGAATGCACTCGGGGTCGTAGGGCTTGGCGAAGTCTTCCTCATGCTGCTTCTTTCTCTTTTCCAGATACTCGGCAGCCAGCGCGGCATCGTCGTACATAACTTCGGACTCGGCGACATTATTCATTACTTTTTCTTCAGACATAATTACGCCTCCTCACTGTACAGATGGCAAGAAACGAAGTGCGTGGGGCTTACCTGCACCATGCCCGGGTAATCTCCGGAGCACTTGTGGATACACATCGCGCATCTTTCTTTGAAATAGCACTGGTTGGGCATGTTGGTGGGGTTGGGAACGTTACCGGGAATGTTATACAGCTCGGTGCTGTCGTCCAGCGTCATGGTGGGTTTGGACTTCTGCAGACCGATGGTGTAGGGGTGCTTGGGATCCTGGAAGATCTCGAACACAGTACCCTTTTCGATAACCTTACCGGCGTACATAACCACCACATAGTCGGCCATCTCGGCGATAACACCCAGGTCGTGGGTGATCAGCAGGATGGAACCGTCGATCTTGTTCTTGATGTCCTGCAGCAGGTCCAGGATCTGGGCCTGAATGGTCACGTCCAAAGCGGTGGTGGGCTCGTCAGCGATGATCAGACGAGGCTCTGCAGCCAGGGCCATAGCGATCATAACACGCTGACGCATACCGCCGGACAGCTCATGGGGATAGTGGCCGTAGACGTTTTCGGGGATGATGCCAACCAGGCGCAGCATCTCGCAGGACTTCTGCTTAGCCATCTCCTTGGTGGCGCCGGGGACGTGGATCATGGTGACCTCGTCCAGCTGCTGACCGATGGTGAACACGGGGTTCAGAGAGGTCATGGGCTCCTGGAAGATCATGGCAACCTGCTTGCCGCGGATACGATGGATCTCATTGATAGGCATCTTTGCGATGTCATAGATCTTCTCTTCCACGATCAGCTCGCCATTTTCATCACGCATGGGCTCGCCCTTGCTGTCACGTCTGTAGTCCTTCGCCTGGAAGCGGATGGAACCGCTGTCGATCTGGCCGGCAGGACCCTGGATCAGACGCATGACAGACATGGAGGTAACGGACTTGCCGCAACCGGACTCACCCACGACGCCCACCACAGAGTGGCGGGGCACGTCGTAGGAAACGCCGTTAACAGCCTTGACAACGCCCTGCTCGGTGTAGAAGAAGGTGTGCAGATCTTCAATCTCCAGGATGTTGTCGGGGTTCTTCATTTCAGCCAGGAATTCGGATTCCTCGGCCTTGCGGTTCTTGTACTTCTCAAGTTCCTTAATTCTCTTGGCATTGGCCTTGGCAATTGCTTTGATCTCTTTGCCACTGAGATAATTCTTATTCTTTTTTTCAGCCATAATTATCTCCTCGCTTTCGGATCAAGTGCGTCGCGCAGACCGTCGCCGACAAAGTTGAAGCCCAGCACTGCAATGACGATGCAGACACCGGCGGGCACCCACACGTTGGGATAGTTCTGCAGAATATCCTGGTTGGTGGAAATGATGTTGATCATGGTGCCCCACGCTGCGTAGGGTGCCTTAACACCCATGTTCAGGTAGCTGAGGGTTGCTTCGTACAGGATCATGGAGCCCAGGCTCAGGGTCATGGAAACAATGAGCTGAGGCATGACGTTGGGAATCAGGTGCTTGAAGATCTTTCTGCTGGTGGAGTAGCCCATAGCCTCAGCAGCCACCATGAACTCCTGCTCACGCAGGGACAGGATCTGGCCTCTGACCAGACGGGCGCCGCCGGGCCAGGAGATCAGGGACAGGAATGCCATCAGCAAATAGATGCGGTATTCGGCAGGAATGCCATACTGGGGAGAATCCAGCGCGGTACTGATGATCAGCATGATCGGAATACCGGGCAGGCACATCAGAACGTCACAGATACGCATGATAACGGTATCCACAGCGCCGCCGTAGTAACCGGCGATACCACCCAGGATGATACCGAAGATGGTGACCAGGAACACGGACAGGAAGCTGACGATCAGGGAGATACGGCCGCCGTACATCAGACGGACAAAGACGTCGTAGCCCTGGTCATCGGTGCCCAGCAGGTGGTCCTTGGAGGGGGCTGCCAGGGAGTTGTACTGATGCTCCGTTTCCAAAGTCTGGTAAACGGTGTAAGTAACGCCATCCTTTTCGTAGGTCACAGGCACGGGAACACCGATGGTAACCTTACCGCTGGCGTCCAGCTCGGTCTCGCCCCACTTACCGTTGTTGGGAACGAAGACCTCGATCTCCGCACCACCAACGGACTTGGTGGTGGGAATCTCGGACAGGAACAGGGGGCCCACAAAGCTGAACAGGAACAGGGCGATAACCATCACCAGGCCCACGATACTCAGCTTGGAGCGGAAGAAGCGGCGAACCACCATCATGGTGGGGCTCATCAGCCGCAGGTTTTTGTCAAGAGGTACTTCCGTATCAACTACTTCGGCCTTCTGCTCTTCATTTTGCTTCATTTCGAGTTCGTCCATACTGATACCTCCTTAGTGCAGTTTAACTCTGGGGTCAACCAGGCCGTAGGCCAGGTCAGCCAGAATAACACCCAACACGCTGAGCAGAGCCAGGAACATGTTGTAACCCATGATGAAGGGAATGTCACCGACGTTCATAGCCTGCAGTGCGTAGTTACCGATACCGGGCAGGTCGAAAACCTGCTCCGTGATGATGGCACCGGAGAACAAGCCGGGCAGCAAGCCAGCCAGGCCGGTAACCAGGGGAATCAGGGTGTTGCGGAAAGCATGCTTGTAGATAACGACCCGCTCCTTCAGGCCCTTTGCGCGGGCAGTACGGATATAGTCGGAGTTCATAACCTCCAGCATGTTGGTTCTGGTCATTCTCATTCTGCCGCCAATGGACAGGATAACAATGGTCAGGATCGGGATAAAGGCATGGAGGAAGTAGTCCCACAACTGGGCGAAGAAGCCCTTGTCGGAAACCGTAGCATCCACCAGACCGGAAGCATACAGCCAGTTGATATCCAGGCCGATGTTGCGGAAGAATTCTCTGGGCTTCAGCGCCAGCACGTTCTTCAGAATGTTACCGAAGAAGAAGGAAGGCAAGCTGATACCGACCATGACCAGCACGGTAACCACATAGTCGCGGATGCTGTACTGATGGGTAGCAGCGGTAATACCCAGGGGGATGGCGATCATGAATTCGAAGATGGTGGCAATGAAGGCAACCGCAAAGGATGTGCCCATGTGCATTGCGATCTTGTCTTCAACGGGAATGCCGTACTTGAAGCTAACACCCAGGTCCAGACGGGCCAGGTTGCCCAGCCAGTTAAAGTAACCCTCAAAGAGCTTTTTCACTTTACCCCAGCCGCTGGAACCGCCAAGCATTTCTTCCCACTTGGCAATCTCTTCGGCGCTGGCGCCATCTTCCTTCAACTCATTGATCTTGGTTTCGATCAGCGTATCCGGATATTCCAAACCATAGGTATCATACATTGCGAGCTGCGTACTGGTTTCAACCATGGCGCCACTGGCGTTCATGGCATCGATTTTGCTCTGGATAAAGTCAACGGGCATCAAACGGACCAGGAAGTACATGATCAGCGAAACGCCCAACAACACCATTACGGCATAGAGCAATCGTTTAGCAATATATTTTAACATAATGCACCACCTTTAATTAGTTGGCGGCAAATTCGATCTCCCAAATGCGCTCCAGGGGGGAGG
>SVLC01000056.1 GCA_015068155.1 Oscillospiraceae bacterium
CTATTTCAACAACGAGCGACCAGTCCGCAAACTCAATGGAAAACCACCAGTCCTGTACAGAACAGAACTGGTGGCATAAGAAATTTTGTGTCTACTAACTATTGACTACTTCAGAAGAATCGGCAGGTTCTTTCTTTATCCGATCAAGCCGTAATGGCACAGCGCTTTTTCAATGCCGTCTTCCAGCACCGATGCGGTGACAAATTCTGCCTGGGCCTTGGCTTCTTCCATGCCGTTTCCCATGCAGATACCGTGGCCTGCGGCCCGGAACATGGAAACATCGTTGGTGCTGTCGCCGAAGGCGAAGGTGTCTTCTTTTTTTGCTCCCAAATGGGCCAAAAGCTGCTGCACGCCGCTGGCCTTGGAGCAACCCTTGGCCACATACTCCACCATGCCGCCGCCCCGTTCAATACAGGTAAAATACGGCTGCATTTTCTCCACAAATTCCGGATGGCGGGACTGGGGGCCGTCGAAGGTGACAAATTTAATGATCTCCTCGGTGCTGCCGTCCAATTCCTTGGCAAAGCAACCCCAGTTTTTCACTCGCTGGGACTCGAAACGGATCCGCGGGCTGTCGGAATAGGCGCCGTCCAGCAAAAAACCGCCTACGGCCTCGTAAATGGGCTGCATATGGCATTGGCGAGCGGTTTCTATGACGGTTTGCCGCACCGCGGGGGTCATTCTCTGCTTTTGCAGCCACTGGCCGTCCACATAAACTTCCATGCCGCAGCCGCAGACCCAGCCGGCAAAGGCCATGGCCCGCACCCGGGGATCAATGTGGGAATAGGGGCGGCCGGTGTTGATGATGGGTTTGTGGCCGGCGGCGCTTAAGGCAGCGATGGCATTTACCGTGGAATCGGGAATGCGCTGGCTTTCGTCGTCGATGATGGTGCCGTCTATGTCAAAAAAGATTACCATGCTGTTCGTCCTTTGTGTGTTCAAATTTCAGTTTGTCGGGTTGTTTGCGTGAGTAAAGCCCTCTGCTTAGGGAGAGGGTGGCCCGTAGGGCCGGTAATATGAAACTGTACGATCAATCCCGATTTATCGTGGCAGATCGGTGGCGGCGGTGACGAGAATTCCCAGATTATCCCTGTAAATCTCGTCAAATTGGCTCAGCGGCAGAGGATTTACCCCCTGACCCACTTCAATGGTATAGCCAGGGCGACGAAAATCCTGGATAAACCAGTCTTTGTACCCGGCATAGGCGGATTCTTCCGGCACATTGGCCAGCGTGTAGCCGCTGGTGCGGGCGAAATCTTCGCCCAACGCCTGGGCGCCGGGGACCTCATAGTCCCCAAATTGCCAATAGATCTCTTTGCCCTGGCTGTGGTAAGCCAGTACCAGTGCCGGATCGATCTGCCGGGTCAATTCCGCCAACGCCCGGCTTTCCAGTTGAGTCAAAGGGGCGCGGCCCACATAATCCCGGGGACCGGGGCGTGTATAGCCTTGGCTGAATTTGGTCTGCCGTGCCTGCTGCCATCCGGCGGGATATTGCAAATTCAGATCCACCCCCAACAGATTGGCTTTCCAGCCATCGGGGAAGGGAATGGTGGGATAATTGTCCCCAAGACCCTGGGCGATGGCGTATTCCAAAGAGCCGGGCTGGATGCCGCCGGTCACCAGGTCAATGCCGTCCGGGTCTACCAAGGGAACCAGGTAGATGGTGGCAGCCGCCGCGATGTTTTCGGCAGACACACCATAGACCCGGCCTCTGTTTTGGATGGCAGCGGCCAGATCTTCGGCAAATTTCAGCAAAATATAGCCGGTGAGCCATTCGTTGGCGTGATGGGCGGCGGTGTAAAGCACCTTGCGGGGTCCGGTGCCGATGGTCAGGACGCGAAGCGGCCGACCAAAGGCGGTGGCGCCAAACTGCCGGGCGGTGATGGCGGGGTAGGCGCGGGTCAATTGGTCGATCAGTTCGTTGGCCCGGGCGGATGTGAGTGGTTGGTCAGCGGTGACGATTGGCATATAGCATCTCCTCCGACCCTACCTTATGCATTGGCCGGAGAAGATGTGCGGTTTCAGTTTACAACTGGGCTTTTGCCAGATTCACATACAGCGCGGCATCCTTTTTGATTTCCGCCAGCATTTCGGGGGAGACTTCCTTGACGACCTTGGCAGGACTGCCAAGGATCATGGAGCCGTCGGGGGCATCCATCTTGCCGGTGACCACCGCGCCGGCGCCGATCAGGCAGTTGTTGCCGATCTTGGCACCGTTAAGGACGATGGCGCCCATACCTACCATGGTGTTGTCGCCGATAACGCAGCCATGGACGATGGCGTTATGGCCCACGGTGCAATACTTGCCGATGACGGTGTTTTCGTGGATCACACAGTTATCCTGGATGTTAGTGCCTTCACCGATGGCGATCAGGCCGGTGTCGCCCCGGAGTACCGCGCCATGCCAAATGCTAACATCCTTGCCCAAGGTCACATTGCCGGAAACCGAGGCGCTGGGGGCGATATACACCTGCTTTTCATTCAAAGCGGCATAGGCCACCGCGGTTTGGGCGGCAACCTTCGCATTGTTGAATACCAAACGGATGTTGGAAGCCAGGCTGTCGCCGCCGGTCAGCTCGGCTACACGGGCCAGCAGGAAGGGGGTGGTGGCTTTTCCGTGGATGCCCTGTTCGTTGCACTCGCCGATGGCCTGGTCAATGGCTTTGTCGATGACGGCCTTGGGCATGGCGAATTCTTCGGGGATGGGGTTTGCCACCAGCATACCGCCCTGCAGACCCATATCGGCGGATGCCTTCCAGGCAGCGGCCAATTCCTGGGGCGTGTCCAGCCGATAGTCTACGCCAAAGCCGGATTGCCGGGTGTAGAAGGCAGGCAGCTCATTGGTTCCGTAGCCGATGACGGGCACACCCTTGGTTTCCAGATATTCCAAGGTCAAGCCCAGGTCCAAAATGGACTTGGCGCCGGCGCATACCACCATCACCGGTGTCTGTGCCAGCTCTTCCAGGTCTGCGGAAATGTCCATGGTGGTTTCCGCGCCCCGGTGTACGCCGCCGATGCCGCCGGTGGCAAAGATCTGGATGCCGGCCATGTGGGCGATGAGCATGGTGGTGGCCACGGTGGTGGCGCCGTCCTCGCCCTTGGCGCACAGCACCGCCAGGTCCCGGCGGGAGGCCTTGTGGATGGCCTGACCCTTCTTGCCGAAATACTCGATCTCTTCCGGGGACAAACCGGCCTTCAGACGGCCGCCGATGATGGCGATGGTGGCAGGCACCGCGCCGTTTTGGCGGATGATATTTTCCACCGCCAGAGCGGTTTCCACATTCTGGGGATAGGGCATGCCGTGGGAGATGATGGTGGATTCCAAAGCCACCACCGGCTTGCCTGTGCGGATGGCTTCCGCAACCTCGGGAAGAATGTCCAAATATTTATGAAAAACCATAATTGTGCTCCTTTGTTGTGTGAATGCGATAAATTGTTGTTTATCTTGATAAATGTAAAGAGTATGTCATTCTGAGTGAAGCCGCCCATGGGCGGCGAAGTCGAAGAATCCGTTCTTTTCGATAGATATTCAAAAAGGATACGGATCCTTCGACTCGCTTCGCTCCCTCAGGATGACACGCGCTTTTCATACATCTGTTATCCTGTAAACAACAATTTGCCTTATTTATTTTGTTCCAACCAGATCAGTAACACGGCGATATCCGCCGGGGAAACACCGGAAATTCGGCCGGCCTGGCCGATGGACATGGGCCGGATGGCCTGCAGCTTTTCCCGTGCCTCCAAACGCAGACCGCCGATGGCACTGTAATCCAGATCCGCCGGCAAAAGCCGGGTTTCTTCCTTCTTGAATTCCGCTACCTGACGCTCCTGCCGGGTAAGATAACCGGCATATTTCAGTTGAATTTCCACTTCCTCCGTCACTGCCCGGGAAAGCGGCGGACGATTTTCGTCAAAGGGTGTTAGGTCTTCATAGGAAACATTAGGCCGCCGCAAAAGATCTGCCAGCCGGGCAGAATTGGCCACCGGGGCAGAGTCCCGGCTTTCCAGCATGGCGTTCAGCGCAGGGGAGCCGGGAACACCGCAGCTTTCCAGCCGGGCCATTTCCCGGCGGACGGCGGCATATTTTTCTTCCACCTGGGCCAGCCGCGCCGGTGGCACCAGCCCCACAGCGGCGCCGATGGCCGTCAGCCGCTGGTCGGCATTGTCCTGCCGGTGCAGCAGACGGTATTCCGACCGGCTGGTCATGATCCGGTAGGGTTCTTCCGTGCCTTTGGTCACCAAATCGTCAATAAGGGTGCCGATATAGCTGGTATCCCGGGTCAGGATCAGCGGATCCTTATTTTGCACTTTCAAAGCGGCGTTGATGCCGGCGATCAGACCCTGGGCGGCAGCCTCCTCGTAGCCGGAGCTGCCGTTGAATTGACCTGCGCCGTAAAGACCGGTCACGGCCTTGGTCTCCATCGTGGGCAGCAGGGCGGTGGGGTCGATGCATTCGTATTCAATGGCGTAGGCCGGGCGCATCATTTCCGCCTTCTCCAGGCCCGGCACAGTGCGGATCATGGCGATCTGCACATCCTCCGGCAGGCTGGAGGAAAAACCCTGAATATACATCTCCTCCGTATCCAGGCCGCATGGCTCGATGAAGAGCTGATGCCGCTCCTTTTCCGCAAAACGCACCAGCTTGGTCTCAATACTGGGGCAGTAGCGGGGGCCTACACCGGAGATGGTGCCGTCATACATGGGGCTGCGGTGGAGATTTTCCCGGATGATCCGGTGGGTCTCGGCGTTGGTGTAGGTCAGATAGCACACCGCCCGGTTATAGATCTCGCCTTCTGTGCGGAAAGAGAAGGGTTCCGGGGTCTGATCGCCGGGCTGCAGCTCCATCTGAGAAAAATCGATGGAGCGGCGGTTGATCCGGGGGGGCGTGCCGGTTTTGAACCGGCGCAGAGGAAGTCCCAGCTGCCGCAGATCATCCGCAAGGCCGTGGCTGGCGTGCATACCGTCGGGACCGGATTCGATAACGACCTCGCCGGTGATGATGGTGCTGTCCAGAAAGGTGCCGGTGGCAATGATCACGGCTTTGGCATGGTAAACAGCGCCAAGTTGGGTCTGCACGCCGGTTACCCGGTGATTTTTCGTCAGGACTTTTAAGATCTGGGCCTGTTTCAGCTCCAGATTTTCCTGCTTTTCCAGGGTGTGCTTCATTACCTGCTGGTATTTCCGCCGATCCGCCTGGGCCCGCAGAGAATGGACCGCCGGTCCTTTGCCACGGTTGAGCATCCGGTACTGGATGCAGGCGGCATCCGCTGCCACACCCATTTCACCGCCCAGAGCGTCGATCTCCCGCACCAAATGGCCCTTGCCGGTGCCACCAATAGCAGGGTTGCAGGGCATATTGCCCACTGCGTCCATGTTGATTGTAAAAAGGATGGTGTGGCAACCCAGCCGGGCGGCGGCCAGAGCGGCTTCAATGCCTGCGTGGCCTGCGCCGATAACGGCGATGTCACAGCTTCCTGCGTAATAGGTCATATGCGTTCCTCCTTGGAACGGTAAATTGTTGTTTATCTTGATAAATGTAAAGGGTATGTCATTCTGAGCGAAGCCGCCCATGGGCGGCGAAGTCGAAGAATCCGTTCTTTTCGATGGATTTTCAAAAAGGATACGGATCCTTCGACTCCCTTCGCTCCCTCAGGATGACACGCGCTTTTCATACATCTGTTATCCTGCAAACAGCAATTTATGCGTTTTCTTCGGTTTCTTCTTTCTTTTCTTCCTTGGGCAGAACGAAGGGTTTGCACACCACTTCGCAGCGGTTGATAGGCGTGCCCAGGGCGTGGAATTTTTCCTCGTAGCCGGTCATAATGCCCACAATGCCGTTTTCGTGGAGATTGCGGGTCAGGTTGTTCACCTGCAGACCGCAGGCGGCAAATTCCTCTACGCTGAATTCAAAGAGAGGGGCGTTGTCGGTCTTATAATGGATCTCGCCGCCTTGCTTGATGACCCGGCAGTACTTGTCCAGGAATCCCCGGTGGGTCAGACGGCGCTTGGCGTTTTTCTTTCGGGGCCAGGGGTCGGGGAAGTTGATAAACAGCCTGTCGATCTCAAAACCGTCGAAGATCTCCTCGATATTGGCCACATCCATGTCGATGAAGTACACATTTGTCAGCCCCATGGCCTGGGCTTTTTCCATGGCCACTACCATGGCTTCCCGGCAGCGTTCCACGGCGATCAGCAGCACGTCGGGATTGGCCTGGGCGGTTTCGGCGGTAAATTTACCCTTACCGCAGCCGACTTCCACCCAAAGGGCGGTGCAGCCCGGCTTCAAAGACCGCCAGTTGCCCTTCAGGGCGGCAGGCTCGCTGATCCGAAGCTGTCCGCAGCGCTCCATACGGGAATCTCTGTTCTTCATTTTGCGCATTCTCATATATTTTTCCTCCAAAGAGTTTCAAATTTCCGTTTATCCTCGTGGCTGCCTACGGAGCAAACCCTAATTTATCAACTCTATATTATAGCAGAAGTTCAGCGAACAGTCAAAGGAAATCTCTTTCCTGCGCAGGCTAAAATTTGTCCAAAATTACTTGACAATCTGGGTCGTAACAAGTAAAATATATGCGGTATGGTGTACACTGCCCCGGTTTGGGCTGTGTTTCATGATAACCGGCTGAAGCCGGGTTTTCGCGAAGACGCCTTGCGGCGTTTGATTTGACGTTTTACCGCTATGCGGTTTTATTGCCAATTGAATACGCTTAGGGCATCTGTCGCGCTGCCCCTTCGGCTATTATTTTATTTTTTACAGAAGGAGGTGCGTAGCGAACGTATGGATACCACATTAGCAATTATTTTTATCGTCGTGGCTGCAGTTGTAGGCATTGCTGCCGGCTTTGTTTTCGGCGTGACCTATCGTAAAAAGGTTGCCGAGCGGGAGATCGGCTCTGCGGAGACGGAGGCGACCCGTATCATTAACGAGGCCATCCGCAGCGGTGAGAGCAGAAAGAAGGAAATGCTCCTGGAAGCCAAGGACGAGATCCATAAATCGCGCACAGAGCACGAGAAGGAAGTCAAAGAGCGCCGCGCCGAGCTGAGCAAGCAGGAGCGCCGCCTGGAACAGAAGGAAGCTACCCTGGACAAGAAGACCGAAGCCTTTGAAAAGAAGGAAGAGGATCTGGCGAAGAAACTCCAGAAGGTGGCCGAGACCCAGGCCGAGGCCGAGCAGGCCAAGGCCGCCCAAATGAAGGCCCTGGAGGTCATCTCCGGCCTGACCCAGGAGCAGGCAAAGCAGCACTTGCTGCAAAGCGTGGAGGAGGAAGTCCGCCACGAGACTGCCATGAAGATCAAGGAGATCGAGCAGCAGATGAAGGACGAGGCCGACGACAAGGCCCGTGAGGTCATCGCACTGGCTATCCAGCGCTGTGCTGCCGACCATGCAGCGGAATGCACCGTCAGTGTTGTGCCGTTGCCCAACGATGAAATGAAGGGTCGCATCATCGGCCGTGAGGGCCGCAATATCCGCACTTTGGAGACCATCACCGGTGTGGATCTGATCATCGACGATACCCCCGAGGCCATCACCGTGTCCTCTTTCGACCCTGTGCGTCGTGAGGTGGCCCGTCTGGCCCTGGAAAAGCTGATCGTAGACGGCCGTATCCATCCTACCCGCATCGAGGATATGGTGGAAAAGTCCCGCAAGGAAGTGGAGCGCGTCATCCGGGAGGAAGGCGAGC
Organism: Oscillospiraceae bacterium; assembly: GCA_015068155.1. Taxonomy (GTDB): domain Bacteria; phylum Bacillota; class Clostridia; order Oscillospirales; family Oscillospiraceae; genus Faecousia. The sequence continues at coordinate 7,683 of SVLC01000056.1, forward strand.
GCGCTTGCTACGAGACCGGCGTGCACAATCTGAACCCCGAGCTGGTGAAGATCCTGGGCCGTCAGAAGTACCGCACCTCCTACGGTCAAAATGTGCTGAACCACTCCATCGAAGTTTCCCATATCGCCGGCCTGATGGCCGCCGAGCTGGGCGTGGATGTGGCCCTGGCCAAGAGAGCCGGTCTGCTGCATGACCTGGGCAAGTCCATCGACCATGAAGTCGAAGGCAGCCATGTGCAGCTGGGCGCTGATCTGGCCCGGAAGTATAAGGAAAATCCCGTCATCGTCAACGCCATCGAGGCGCACCATGGCGATGTGGAGCCCAAGACCGTGATCGCCGTGCTGGTGCAGGCTGCCGACGCTGTGTCCGCTGCCCGTCCCGGCGCCCGCCGCGAGAATGTGGAAAACTACATCCGCCGTCTGCAGAAGCTGGAGGAGCTTACCGGTTCCTGGCCCGGTGTGGACAAGGCTTACGCCATCCAGGCTGGCCGCGAGGTCCGCATCATGGTCAAGCCCGAGGTGGTCACCGAGGACAATATGATCCTGCTGGCCCGGGACATTGCCAAGCAGATCGAGGCCGAGCTGGAATACCCCGGCCAGATCAAGGTCAATGTGATCCGCGAGACCAAGGCTGTGGAATTCGCAAAGTAAACAAAGATCGCTGCCGAATTTTCGGCAGCGATTTTTTTGCGCCTTGAGGGGAAGGTAAATTGTTGTTTATCTTGGCAAATGTAAAGCGTATGTCATTCTGAGCGAAGCCGCCCATGGGCGGCGAAGTTGAAGAATCCGTCCTTTTCGGTAGATGTTCAAAAAGGATACGGATCCTTCGACTCGCTTCGCTCCCTCAGGATGACACGGGATTTTCATACACCTGTTATCCTGTAAACAACCATTTATCATCGGTAGAGTTGCCGAATGTAGGTGTAGAATGGCCTTTTCTTGACAGAATCCCGGCTTTGCAGTATACTATGAGCAGAAAACTATACACAAAGGAGTGTTGTTACAATGGATGCAAAGTATGAAGCCCTGTTTACCCCCTGGAAAGTGGGTAATGTGGAGATCAAAAACCGCATTGTCATGTGCCCCATGGGTGGTACCAGCCTGTTCGGCTGGTTTGAACTGACCGGCTGCGGCTTTGACAAGGAAGCAGCCAAGCTGTTCCTGGAGCGGGCCAATAACAATGTTGGCCTGATCATTCCCGGCATCGCCCCGCTGCGGGATACCTTCTGGGGCAAGTGGCTGTGGCAGAATCCCAAAATGTTTGAGGAGCTGAAGGTGTTTATGGACGAGATCCATAAAACCGGCGCCAAGCTCTTCATCCAACTCACCGCCGGTATGGGCCGCTCCTGGGCCATCACCGAGCTGGTAGGCCCTCTGCATAAGAACAAGGTTACCCGGGCGCTGCTCAAGCCCATCCTGGACACCAGCCATGAGCTGGCATCTCCTTCCGCTCAGCCTGCCCGTTGGGCGCCGGATATTATTTGCCCCGAAATGACTGTCGAGCAGATCCATGAGATCATCGAGGCCTTCGCCAAGACCGCCAAGCTGTGCAAGGATGCCGGTGTGGACGGCGTGGAAGTCCACGCGGTCCACGAAGGATACCTGCTGGATCAGTTTGCCATTGAATTCTTCAATAAGCGCACCGACGAATACGGCGGCAGCTTCGAAAACCGCTACCGCTTCGCTGCTGAAGTGGTCAAGGCCATCAAGGAGGCCTGTGGCGACGACTTCCCCGTGTCCCTGCGTTACTCTGTAGAATCCAAGCTGAAGGGCTTTGCCAAGGGCATCGTCCCCGGTGACGATGCACCGGAAATGGGCCGCGCCATGGAGGAGTCTGAGAAGGCCGCCAAGTATCTGCAGGATGCCGGTTACGATATGCTCAACGCTGACAACGGCACCTATGATAGCTGGTACTGGGCCCATCCGCCCATGTATATGCCCCAGAACTGCAACCTGGAGGATGTTGCCCACATCAAGAACTTTGTGGATATCCCCGTGGTCTGCGCCGGCCGTATGGAGCCGGATGTGGCGGCGGAAGCCATTGCTGCCGGCAAGATCGACGGCATGGGCGTTGCCCGCCAGTTCCTGGCGGATCCGGAGTGGATCACCAAGCTGATCGAAGACCGTCTGGAAGATATTCGCCCCTGTATCTGCTGCCATTCCGGCTGCTTTAACTTCTCTTCTTCCAAGGGTCACTACAACACCCAGGATCTGAAGGACACCATGGGCCTGGCCCGCTGCGCCATCAACGCGGAAACCATGCAAAGTAAGAAGCACTATATTGCGCCTGCCAAGAAGGGCAAGCACATTGCCATCATCGGCGGCGGCATCGGCGGCATGGAGGCGGCCATCGTCTGCGCCAAGCGTGGTCATACCGTTACCCTGTACGAAAAGAATGATGAACTGGGCGGTGTATTCATCGCCGCGGCTGCGCCCTCCTTCAAGGAAAAGGACCGGGATCTCATCGCCTGGTACCGCCGGGAGATCACCAAGTATCCTGCCATCGAAGTAAAGCTTAACTGCGAAGTGAAGAATATCGAGGACTGCAAGGCTGACGAGATCATCATCGCCACCGGCGCCAAGGCCAACCGCATTCCCGTCAAGGGCGTGGAAAACACCATCCAGGCCGTGGACTTCCTGCTGGGCAAACACGAGGTGGGCGAAAATGTCACCATCATCGGCGGCGGCCTGACGGGCTGCGAGATCGCTTACGAGCTGTATCTGCAGGGTAAGAAGCCAACCATCGTGGAAATGCAGGATGACCTTATCACCACCCCCGGCATCTGCCTGGCCAACACTTCTTTCCTGCGAGATTTCTTTGAAGCCAACAAGGTGCCTGTGTATCTGGAGACCGGCGTGCTGGCCATCGAGGATGACGGTGTCACCGTCAAGGATAAGAACGGCGTGGAAATGAAGATCGCCGCCGATGATGTGATCCTCTCCGTGGGTTACAAGCCCCAGCCCATCGCCCACGACGAAAAGAATAAGCACATCCATGTCATCGGCGACGCCAACAAGGTGGGCAACCTGCGCACCGTCATTTGGGGCGCCTGGGACACCTGCATGAAGCTGTAAATTGTTGTTTATCTTGGCAAATGTAAAGCGTATGTCATTCTGAGCGAAGCCGCCCATGGGCGGCGAAGTCGAAGAATCCGTCCTTTTCGGTAGATGTT
>SVLC01000057.1 GCA_015068155.1 Oscillospiraceae bacterium
TTTTAACCTGTTTGTCAAGTGTTTTTTGAAAATAATTACATAAAAAACTGGGTCCCGCATTTCTGCGAGACCCAGCCTTTCTTAACTTAGTGACATTGGGCAAACGCCGTTCCTTTTTCTTGTTAATGCGTTAAATTGTTGTTTAGAGAAGCTCCGAATGGGCCGATGCCCACATCGGCCCATTCGGAAAACGCTGGTATATTCAGGGCCGATGTGGGCATCGGCCCCTACGGTGTGGATGGTTTGCACTTATGAAAAGCGATCCGTTCATCTCCGTTGAAAATATGGATAATGCCGCAATAGGTAAACCCGTACTTTTCCAGCGCTCTGCGCATGGGCCGGTTATCCACATGGGTGTCGATCCGCAGATTGCTGCATTGGGCCATGGCCCAATCGAAGATGTCGGCGATCAGCCCTTGCCCCCGGTGATGAACGGCGATTCGATGGATGACGCCATAAGGCTCGTCGTTGAGCCAGCCGTCGCCGTCGATCTCCAAATAAGTTGGATCAACGCCTTGAATGTAGGCAAACACCGCGCCGATCCGCCCATATTTTTTGCAAACATAAAGCTGACCTTTGGGAATATCCTCTAACAGGATGCTTTCTGACGGGTGATGATCCCACCATTGATTGGGATTACCGGTTTGCCGCATGAATTCCCTTGCTTCAGCGTAGATTTCTAAAATATGGGGCAGATCTTCCCATTCTGCCGGGCAAATATGGTAGCTCATAGAACCTCCCGGATGGTGCCGCCGCCAAGGACGGTGTCTGCATCATAGAATACCACAGCCTGGCCGGTGGTCAGCGCCCGCTGAGGCTGGTCAAATACCACCCGGCAAATGCCGTTTTCCGCCGGATACACCGTGGCAGGCTGTTCGGTCATCCGGCTGCGCGCCTTGGCGCAGCAGCGAAGGGGCGCGGTGAGATCGTCAAAGGGGAAAAAATTCAGATCGTCGCACAAAAGGGTAGTGGAGAAGAGGGCTTCGTTCTCACCCACGGTGACCGTATTGTTTGCCATATCCTTTTCCAGCACATACACCGGTTTGCCCATTGCCAGGCCCAAGCCCTTCCGCTGGCCGCGGGTGTAGGCAACGGCGCCGCAATGCTTGCCCACCACCTTGCCGGCGGTGTCCAGGAAAGCGCCGGCCGGGTAACTTTTGCCGGTGAACCGCTGCAGGAAGGCGAAATAATCCCCATCAGGAATGAAGCAAATGTCCTGGCTGTCTTTTTTGCGGGCGTTGAGAAAGCCTTGCTCCTGGGCGATCTGCCTGGCCTGGTCCTTTGTCAGCCCGCCCAATGGGAAGCGAACATGGCGCAATTGATCCTGGGTGAGGGAATACAGAAAATAGCTTTGGTCCTTGGCGGCATCTGCCGCTTTTTTCAGCAGGAAACGACCGTTTTCTTCGGCGACCTGCGCATAGTGGCCGGTGACGATGTACGCGCAGCCCAACTGGCGGGCAGCTTCCAGCAAGTGACCGAATTTCAAACGCCGGTTACACACAATGCAGGGATTTGGCGTCAGGCCGGCTTCATAGCAGTGAACAAAATCCGCGATGACCTCCTGGGCAAAGGCCTGGGTCATATCCAGCAGATGAAAGGGCATACCCAGCCGCTGGGCCACCGCCCGGGCATCGGATGCATCGGCAGAGTCCGTTGGCAGAAGCCGCATGGTGGCGCCGACGCAGAGAAAACCGGCTTGCTGTGTCAGCCATGCGGCGACAGAGGAATCCACACCGCCACTCATGGCGATCAGTGCCTGGTGAGACATAGACCGGCACCTCCTTTACGTATTTTTTTTATTGTAGCATGACGGGGCAGGTTTTGCAATGAGGATTTGTATATATTTGTTATGTAAATCTGGTTTATTTTCCAATATTTACCATAAAAATCGTAGATTTTCCACAGAAAAGGAAATACACCGGGATTTTTGCAAGAAAAAGGTTGCAAAAAATTGGTTTTGGTGGTATAATGTAGGTTACGATACTATGCGAAGGAGCAAAAAGATTATGTTAAAGAAAGTGCTGAGTATTGGGCTTGCGCTGATGCTTGTGTTGGGCGTATTTGCCGCGTTGCTGGCAAAGCCTGCCGAGGCTACCGAAGCCGTGGAAATTACGGAGCTTTCGGTCAGCGAAGAGCTGGTTGAACTTTTACAGGGCATGGAGGGCTTCATTGCCATTCCCAAGTGGGATTATGGCCAGTGGTCCGTGGGCTTTGGCTCCCGCTGCCCCGATGAGGACCTGGAACGCTACCAAAAGGAGGGTATTCCTCCCGAGGAAGCCCATCAGCTGATGCTGGATCATTTGGCGGAATTCGAGAAGGATGTGAATGCCTTTATGGTCCGCAATCAGATCCAACTGAACCAATATCAGTTCGATGCCATGGTCTCCTTCGTTTATAATGTTGGCGCCGCGGTGCTGCGCAACAATGAAAGTGACGTGATTCAGGCGGTGCTCAACGGCGCCGAAGGCAATGACTTCCTCTATGCATGGGGCCAGTGGTCCTCTGCTGGCGGCGAGTTCCTGCTGGGCCTGCTGCGGCGCAGAATGATGGAAGCATACATTTACCTTTACGGTACATACAGCATCGAGCTGCCCGGTAGTTTCTGCTATGTATTGTACGATACTAACGGCGGCCAGTACGACAGCCGTTGCCAGGGCTATGACAGCAATCTGGCAGCGGTGCCCCTGTCCACGCCCACCCGGGAGGGTTATATCTTCACCGGTTGGTATACTGCGGCCAGCGGCGGTGAGCAGGTGCGTGTGCTGGATGAGACCACCAATGGCATGACTCTCTATGCCCATTGGGAGGTCGGCACCCAAACACCGGAGATCCCGTTGGAGGAAAGCCTCCAGGTTACCGTGATCGGCAACGGCGTTTCTGTGCGTCAGGCTGCCGGCAGCACGGCCAATATCGTTTCGCATCTGTACCGCGGCGAGAAACTGATGCTGACCGGCCTTACGGAACAGAACAATACCCTTTGGGGCTTGTGCAGCAAGGGTTGGGTATGCCTGGAATACACCGATTACTATGAATTGACCGGCACGGAGCGTCCCGGTCACGGTATCCATCATCAGCAGGTCCAGGTGCCGATCAAGGCTACCGTCCTCAGCACCAGCGGTGTGACGGTGTATTCCGGCCCCCATACCAGCTATCCCCAAGCTGGTACGCTGACGGAGGGCAAGACCATCCTGATCGAAGAGGTTATGACATTCTGCAATCTGCTGTGGGGTCGATATACCGGCGGTTGGGTACGGTTGAATCAAAAGATCCTGCTGCATGACGATCAGATGCTGGCCCATAGCTTTACCGCAGAAGTTACCCATTATTATTTGAATGTTCGATCCGGACCCGGTACCCAGTACAGTTCCATTACCCAACTGAACAAGGGGGATACCGTTGAAATCTTCTCGGTGGTGATCGTAGACGGCGATGCCTGGGGTAGATTTGTCACCGGCTGGATTTTCCTGGAGGGTTATACCGATTTTGATGTTTCCAAGCTGGATTACTACCGCAGCCACAGCTATGGCCAGTGGGAAACGGTAACGGAGCCTACCTGCGACCAACCCGGTCAGCAGCGCCGGCTCTGCGCTTATTGTGACCAGTACGAACTGCAGCAGATCGAGCCCACTGCCCACACCATGGGCCAGTGGTATGTGTCCCGGGAGGGTACCTGTGTCAAAGCGGGTGAGGAACGCCGGGATTGTGAAAATTGCGACCATTACGAAACAAGAACCGCATCCTATGGCGACCACGATATGGGGCAATGGTATCTTGTACGGGAAGCTACCTGTACTATGGCAGGAGAGGAACGCCAGGATTGCGCCAACTGTGACCACTATGAGACCCGGGAAACGGCCCTGGGTGACCATGCCTTTGGCCAATGGCAGCAAATCGTAGCGCCCGGCTGCGAAACTGTCGGCCAGGAACAGCGCCAGTGTACCGCCTGCGATCATACGGAAAGCCGGGAAGTGGCCGCTACCGGCCACAGCTTCGGCCAGTGGATGCAGATTGTGGCGCCCGGCTGCGAAACTGTCGGCCAGGAACAGCGCCAGTGTACCGCCTGCGATCATCAGGAAACCCGGGAAGTAGCCGCTGCCGGCCACAGCTTCGGCCAGTGGTATGAGACCCAGGCGCCCACAGCGGATGCCGAAGGCGAGGCGCGCCGGGATTGCGAAAACTGCCAGCATTATGAAACGAAGGTGCTGCCGGCGGATCCCCATGTATTTGGGCAGTGGTATGTGGTGAAGGAAGCCACCTGCACCACCCCCGGTGAAGAACGCCGGGATTGCAGCCACTGCGATCAGCAGGAATCCCGACCCATTGCCGTTAAGGACCACACCCTCGGGGATTGGATCGTGATCAGCAACGGTACCTGTGTAACACCCGGTCAGGAAAAGCGAACCTGCGTCGATTGCGACCATTTCGAGGTGCGGGATACGGTTTTGGGCGATCACTGCTTCGGCCAGTGGACCGTCTTCCAGGCCCCTGGCTGTGAAACTGCCGGCCAGGAGCGCAGAACCTGCATCTATTGCGATCATTTTGAAAGCCGCGAAACAGCCCCTGCAGGCCATAGTTTTGGCCAGTGGTATCAGTACCAGGCGCCCAGTTGTACCATGGAAGGTCAGGAGCGCCGGGATTGTACCGATTGCGAACATTACGAGCTGCGCACGGTAGACAAGATCGCCCATAACTACGGCGCATGGAATGTGACCGTGGTGCCTACCATTGATGAAGAAGGCCTGCAGACCCGCCACTGCGTCGATTGCGGCCACCAGCAGACCGAGATCCTGCCGGTGCTGCCCGCGGTGGAACGGTTGTTTGCCACCATCACCGCGTCTTCTCTGAATGTCCGCGCTTCTGCCTCTGCCTCCAGCACCAAGATGGGCGTGTTGAACAACGGCCTGTCCGTGGAAATTCTGGAACAGACCACCGTTAGCGGCAAGGTTTGGGGACGCATAGAATACGGCTGGATCATGCTCACCGGTTATGCGACCCTGGAGACCCGCCGGGTGGCGGATGTAGAAGACACCGGGGATAAGACCTTTGCGGTGATCACCTGTAATTATCTGTCTATCCGTCCCACGGCATCCACCTCCGGCGCGCGCCTGGCAACGATCCAAACCGGCGCCAGAGTCCGGATTTATGAGATCCAAGTGGTGGGCAGCACTTCCTGGGGCCGCACCGCTCTGGGCTGGATCATGCTGACCGGCTACACGGAGCTGGAGATCGAGCCCGGTCTGCACACCGAGCATACCTACGGCGATTGGTATGTTGCCGACCCTGGTAACTGTGTTACACCGGCGCAGGAGCGCCGGGATTGCACCGGTTGTGATCATTATCAGATCCGGGACGGCCAACTGGGCGACCATGTCTTCGGCACCTGGACGGTCACCGTGCAGCCCACCTGCGCACAGCCTGGCCAGGAGCGCCGGAATTGCCAGTTCTGCGACCATTTCCAGGTGCGTGATACCGACCGCAGCGATGCGCATGTCTACGGTGATTGGTATCTGTCTGTGGCACCCGGTTGTGAGACCACAGGCTTGCAGTGCCGGGATTGCGCAAACTGCGATCATTTCCAGACCAAGGAAGTGGCCGCTGTAGGCCACAGCCTGGGTGATTGGTATCTGTCCGTGGCCCCCACCTGCGAGAACGAAGGTTTGCAGTGCCGGGATTGCATGAATTGCGACCATTTTGAAAGCAAGATCGTAGCGGCGCTGGGCCATAAATTCGGCGCATGGTATGTGGCGAAGGAAGCCACCACCCAGGAAGCTGGCCAGGAGCGCCGGGATTGCGCCACCTGCGGCCAATACGAGGTGAAGGAAATTCCCAAGCTGCCCATGTTTACTGAGCCGCTTTACGGTTGGTTCACCGGTACCGGTTATCTTTCCGTTCGCGCCGGCGCAGGCACAGGCTATGACAGAGTGGACAAGCTGTATCCCAATGAAAAAGTGCAGATCCATGAGACCGTGGATGTAAACGGCACGCTTTGGGGTCGCATCGACAATGGCTGGGTGTGCATCACCGGCTATATGGAAGTGGCGTTTGAAAGCGAACTGAAGCACATGGTCACCCAGCTTTATGCCACGGTTACTTACTCTTATCTGACCATCCGCTCCAGCGCCGGCAGCGGCTACGATAAGCTGGGCACGCTGGATCAGGGCGATGTGGTGCCGATCTATGAGATCGTGGTGGTGAGCGGTAAGAACTGGGGCCACACCGATGCCGGCTGGATCTGCCTGTCGGGCTACACCGCATTGTTTACCGAGGAGAAGTCGGTGTTTGAGGGACAGACCACCCGCATCTATGCCACCGTTACCTATTCCTATCTGACCCTGCGCTCCGGCGCCAGCAGCAACTATGATAAGCTGGGAACATTGGACCAGGGTGATGTGGTGGAGATCCTGGAGATCGTCCCGGTGGGCAATAAGGATTGGGGCCGTACGGAAAACGGCTGGATCTGCCTGACCGGCTATACCATCCTGTCAGCGGTTCAGGAATAAAACACATCCCTGGATGCGTTGATGAGATAAGCATAAGGGCAGCAAGAAGCTTCTTGCTGCCCTTGTTGTATGTCTATATGCCCAGACGCTTGCCGTTTGCGCAGGAAAACCGTCATTTGATGCAGAAACCGGGAATTACGGATGACTTTTTTCGCTATCTGTGTTACAATGCGGGGGAGGAGGTGTGCCTATGCGGATCTTGTTTTGTGATGACAATCTGGATGTTTTGACCCAACTGCAGGACTATGTTGCGGAATACTTTGCCCATGTCGGCGGTTTCACACCGGAATATGAGGCATATACCAGCGGAGAGCTTCTGCTGAAAAACGAGAAAAGCGCGGACATTGTATTTCTGGATGTGCAGATGCCCGGGCTGAACGGCATCCATGTGGGCGCGGAACTAAAAAAACGAAATCCGGCCTGCAAGATCTTTATTGTAACATCCTATCCGGATTATTTGGATGAAGCGATGAAATTTCAGGTGTTCCGTTATTTATCGAAACCCATTGACAAAAATCGTCTGTTCCGAAACCTGAAGGATGCCGTTTACCAGTACGCCATGGGAAACAGGGAATATCCGGTCCTCACGGAAACAGGCATGGTGGTTCTGCGCTCCGATGAGATCGTGTGCGTGGAAGTGGTGCGCAGAAAATGCTTCGTGCATACCACCAGAGGGGTTTTTGTCAGCAATGAAACCATGGAATACTGGAAAAAAACCCTGACATTGGCATGCTTTTATGCCACCCATAAGAGCTTTATCATCAATATGCGCTATGTTTGTGAAATTCAAAAAGACGTAGTTCTTTTGCGGTATCAAGACAAGGAAAAAGAAGCGTATCTGGCAATGAGAAAGTTCGCTCAATTCAAAGATACCTACTTATTTTATCTGGGAAGTGTGCAGTAATGATAGAAACGATTTTCTATGCCTCGGTGATGGTTGTAGAGGCAATGATCGCATGGCTTTATTGTGAGAGCCTGTTTGATAAAAAGCGAAGGCTGTGGGCGCTGATATTGGCCTATATGGTAACCTATGGCGCGCATTTTCTTGTGACATTGGGCGGGAATACCACCGTCAATTGCATCGCTTTTTGCCTGATCAACTTTGCTGTTCTGATCTTTGGTTATCAAGTGAAATGCAGAAGCGCCATTCTGCATGCCGGTTTTTTGTGCTTTATCATGCTGATGGCGGAACTTTTGGTCTCGTTGGTGATCAATCTCTTTGGCTATGATTTTTCGGAATACACCCATAATACATCCATTTTGTTCGTCCTGGGCATTTGGAGCAAGCTGTTGTATTTGATTCTTGCGGCGTTTTGTTCCCGTATTTTTGCGCCCCATAAATACGAAAAAGAAGAACCCCGGTTTTTTGCGTTATTTTCCATCTTGCCGATCGTATCCGCATTTTTGTGTACTGCCATCGTCTATATTGGTATGCACGGAGAAGTGACCCAAACGGTGGGAAGTATGATGACCATCATTTTGGCGGCGTTGCTGATCATCAATTTGCTGTTTTTGAGCATTTATAATCATTTGCAGAAAATGCACGCCGAACAGTTGCGGACGCAACTCAGCATACAGAAGGAAGAAAATGATGCCCTGTACTATCAAGCCCTGCAGAAACAATCGGATAGTCAGCGGATTCTCATACATGATATTAAAAATCATGTCCACGCCATTAAGCAGTTGGCGGAACAGGGAGAAACAGAGGCCATTTCCCAATATCTAAGTAAAATGGATGAAACGATCTTATCCATGCCGCAAACCAGATTGTGTACGGAACCGGTGCTGAATAGCTTGCTGCTGCGGTTTGCGGATGACTGTGAAAAAGCGGGGGTTGCCTTTTCCTGTGACATCCGGGAAAACTGCCTGGGCTTTATGGATCCGGTGAGCATTACGGCCCTGTTTGGCAATCTGCTTTCCAATGCGCTGGACGCGGCAGCGGCCTCCCGGAAAAAAGAGATCGAGCTTTCCGTCAGATATAATAATGCGCAATCCTCCCTGATCATTTCGGTAAGCAATTCCAGTGATACAGCGCCCAAACAAAATGTGGACGGATCGTATATTACCACCAAAACCGGCAAGCAGCTCCATGGCATTGGGATGAAAAGCATTCAGCGCGTTGTAAAACAATATCATGGTTTGTCCGCGGCGAAATATGTGGCGGAGAGACAGGCGTTCTACCATTTTATCCACATTCCATATCCGGTTTCCCAATAAATTTGATCCGTGTACACCGTAAAGGTGTGCACGGATTTTGCCGTTGGGAAGTTCGGGGGATCTTCTTTGAAAAAATAAGAAAAGGGGTGGAAATTTGATGGGATATGTGGTAGAATATAAAAAAATATGCAAAGGAGTTTTCCTATGACGAAAATTGATATTTATTCCGGTTTCCTGGGCGCCGGCAAGACCACATTGATCAAGAAAATGATCCAGGAGGCCTACGCGGGCCAAAAGCTGGTGCTGATCGAAAACGAATTCGGTGAGATCGGCATTGACGGTGGCTTTTTGCAGGATGCCGGCATCAACATTACGGAAATGAATTCCGGCTGTATCTGCTGCAGTCTGGTGGGCGACTTTGGCAAGGCTTTGGAAAAGGTCATTGCCGAGTATGCGCCGGAGCGGATCGTCATTGAGCCCTCCGGTGTCGGCAAGCTCAGCGACGTGGTGGCTGCGGTACAAAAGGTCACCAATGCCGATGTACAGTTGGGCTTCACCGTGGCGGTCGTGGACGGCGGCAAGGTAAAGGTTTATATGAAGAATTTCGGTGAGTTCTATAACAACCAGGTGGAGACCGCCGGCACGATCATCCTTTCCCGCACCGATTCCATTCCCCAGGCTAAGCTGGATGCCGCCGTGGAGCTGCTGCGTGCGCATAATGCGGAGGCCACCATTGTGGTTGCGCCCTGGAGTGAGCTGACCGGCGCGCAATTGCTGGAGGCTATGGAAGGCAAGGCCACTTTGGCTGCCGCCATGGAGGAGCTGGAACAGGAGCATCACCATCATCACGACCACGAGGAAGGCTGCTGCTGCGGTCACCACGACCACGAGCATCACCATCATCACGACCATGAAGAAGGCTGCTGCTGCGGTCACCACGACCACGAGCATCACCATCATCACGACCACGAGGAAGGCTGCTGCTGCGGTCACCACGACCACGAACATCACCATCATCACGACCACGAGGAAGGCTGCTGCTGCGGTCACCACGACCACGAGCATCACCATCATCACGACGATGAGGAAGGCTGCTGCGGTC
>SVLC01000058.1 GCA_015068155.1 Oscillospiraceae bacterium
CAGAAAACTTTCCATCAGCAAAACGTTTGCGGATGCCCCAGGCGACATTCTCTGATATGGATCGGCTTTCTTCCTGGGCAAGGCTCGACATAAGGGTTATGAGGAACTCGCCCTTAGAATCAAGCGTTGATATGTCCTCTTTCTCAAAATACACCTCCACATTCTTTTCTTTGAGCGCCCGGATGGTCTTGAGGGTGTCCACCGTATTGCGGGCGAACCGGGAAAGAGACTTTGTGAGAATGAGGTCGATTTTTCCGGTAAGGGCATCATCGATCATCTGTTGGAAAGCAGGGCGTCTTTTACTGGAAGTTCCCGAAATGCCCTCATCAGCATATATGCCCACAAAATCCCACTGCGTATTTCCGGCTATATATTTGCTGTAATAGTCCCTCTGGGCGTCGATACTGCCCATTTGCTCATCTGAGGCAGTGGAAACACGAGCATACGCAGCAACCCGCTTTCTCCGAGCCATCGGTTCGAGTTTGGGAATGATGGTGACATTGGGTTCTATTCGGGTGACGACTTTCTCTCGCATCCCAGACCTCCTTCCAAAATACCAATAAAGGGCTGTATCTCATGCATTAATCGCATCCGGCACTCGCTCTCTTCATCCGCGGTTATAATGCCAGTCTCCCGCAGATTCTGCAGCAGAAATTTACACAGCCGGTAGTGCGTTTCGCTGACCGCCTGTTCATGTGTCATATGACCACTCCTTCCATATAGGGGTGTCATACTATTCGCTCTGAAATGCAAAAAAGTCAAGGCCCAGAATGAGCCTTGACGCAGTATTTCGGAGAGTTTCATTTACAGGGGAGAGTTTCACATTTTCCGCAGAGTTTCACTTCGGATTTGAAACTATGTGAAACCAAAACCGACCGTAGCATAATTATCATATGTTGCCAAAAAAGTCGAAAGAGCATTTGCTCTCTCAGCTTTTATCCTTTGAATACGAGACCGAACAATGAAATGCAACGCGAATGCAAACGAGTCTCGCCACTTGAACCATCCACAGCAAAATACCCACGGATTATTTCCAGCAGTGTACTTTATTCCCTCAGCAAGACCATTGGAACGAATGATGTAGATTCTGCCGGCATTCCCGGCCGAAAAGAAAGGAAAAAACGACCATGATGAATCTCGCTAATAAAGGCTTTGCTACCCGTCAGATCCATGCCGGCAAGCATGAGAATTCCGCCGGCGCCCTGTGCACTCCCATTTATCAGACCTCTACTTTTGCGTTTGAGACTGTCCAGCAAGGCGGCGCCCGTTTTGCCGGCGAAGAACCCGGCTTCATTTACACGCGTCTCGGAAATCCCTCCGTACAGCAAGTCGAGGAAAAGGTCGCTTCTCTGGAAGGCGCAGAAGCTGCGCTTGCCGCCGCCTCCGGCATGGGCGCTGTTTCTACTGCTCTGTGGAGCTGCCTGTCCGCCGGCAGTGAGATCGTTGCTTCCGACACTCTGTATGGCTGTACCTTCGCTCTCATGAACCACGGCCTGACTCAGTTCGGTGTCAAGACTCACTTTGTCGACTTCAGCAACCTCGATGCCGTCAAGGCAGCGCTGAACCAGAACACCAAGGTCGTTTATTTGGAGACTCCCTGCAACCCCAACATGAAGATGGTGGATATCGCCGCTGCAGCTAAGCTGGCGCATGATTTCAACCCTGAGATCATGGTGATCGTTGACAACACCTTCTGTTCTCCCTATCTGCAGCAGCCTCTGTCCCTGGGTGCCGATGTTGTTATCCATAGCGCTACCAAGTATCTGAACGGCCACGGCGATGTGATTGCCGGTTTCGTTGTTGGTTCCAGTGAATTTATTACCAAGTGCCGTATGTTCGGCCTGAAGGATATGACCGGCGCTTCCCTGAGCCCCTTTGATGCATTCCTGATCGCTCGTGGTTTGAAGACTCTGCACATCCGTATGGAACGCCACTGCGAAAACGCCATGAAGGTTGCCCGTTTCCTGCATGACCATCCTGCTGTCGATAAGGTTTATTATCCCGGTTTGGAAGATTTCGAGGGCTACGAAATCGCAAAGAAGCAGATGAAGCTGCCTGGCGGTATGCTGGCCATTGAGCTGAGGGCTGGCCGCGATGCGGTTGCCGATGCACTGAACAGACTGCAGCTGTGCACCATCGCTGTCTCTCTGGGCGATGCCGAAACACTGGTGGAGCATCCTGCTACCATGACCCATTCCACTTATGCGGCGGAAGAACTGAAGCTTGCAGGTATCTCTGAGGGTCTGGTTCGTATTAGTGTTGGTTTGGAAGATGTCGAGGATATTATCGAAGATCTGAAGAGTGTTCTCGATACACTTGTCTAATCCAAGTTTTTGCTACATATCCCCGAGCTGTTCTCAGAGCAGCTCGGGGCTTTTCTGTCAGTTAAAAAGATATCATTTTCCGCCAAAGTTCTTCGGACTATTTTCTTAACCATGCTATGATATGTTCATACCCGGGTGTAGCGCAGTTGGTAGCGCGCCTGCTTTGGGAGCAGGATGCCGCGAGTTCGAGTCTCGCCACTCGGACCATAAAAGCCGAAAGAGCATTTGCTCTCTCGGCTTTTATCTTTTGATTGTGAGACTCGAACAATGAAATGCAACTTGGTAAACTACGGAATTTGACTTTTGAAGACTTTTTGAAAAAGCTGCACACACCATCATCTCATAGAAAATTTTTATGGAAATCTGCGCCGGCATATGCTATAATCCGACATATTTTATAGAAATAAGTCGAGAAAACCGGTTTTGCATATGATACAATCCATCCAACGGAGGTGATTGCTGTGGATACATTGGCATCCATGAATGCAGCAACAGCATATATTGAAGCGCATTTGCTGGAAGAACTTCGCGCTCCCATGATCGCGCAAGCAATCGGCAGTGTGGAAAGCGACCTGCAAAAGACATTTTATGCTTTGACGGGAATCTCCATTGCAGAATACATTCGAAGGCGCAGATTGTCCCTGGCAGGGTATGACCTTCAAAAAGGAGACCTGTCGGTTTTGGATGCGGCATTGAAGTACGGCTATAATTCACCGGATTCCTTTACAAGAGCTTTTCGGCAGATGCATGGCATCACGCCGTCCGCCGCCAAGAAAACCGGATGTCTTTTGAAATACTACGGAAAAATCACCTTCGTATTAACGATCAAAGGAGTCAATGCTATGAATTACCGGATCCTGAAAAAAGAAGAAATGCGCATCATCGGTTTCAAAAAGTGGTTTTCTACCGAAAATGACGGGCATCTGACAGAAATTCCCCAAATGTGGGATTCTGTATCCGAAGAAAGGATGCAGAAAATTACGGAATTAAGCAACCAAAATGGCGTGGTCGGATTATGCGCCGATATGTATAACGGCGGTTTTGATTATTGGATCGGCTGCATATCCGACGAGAAATGTCCGGCGGATCTGGACACGATCACAATTCCCCCGTCTTCGTGGGCAGTATTTGAGGTCGTCGGGTCCATGCATCCGGTGCCCAATGCCATGCAGGAGATCTGGAAGCGCATTTATTCCGAATGGCTGCCATATTCCGGTTACGAACACGCCATGCTGCCGGAAATTGAATGTTATCCTGCCGGAGATATGATGGCTGACAACTACAGAAGCGAGATCTGGATCCCGATCAAAACCCTTTGATATCCCGGCTTCTCAAATTCCGCGATCCCCATGCCGTTCCTCCATTCTTCCCGATCAGTTCTATGGGCATAATAATATATTTTCAAAAAAGCCGTCAAATCCACATTTTCCTCTTGCAGGATCCGGCCAATCCATTGTATAATGAAGAAAAAACAGGAGGTAAATTTATGGAACGGGTATGTAAATTTTTAAAAGATGCCGGTGTTTATTATCTGGCCACGGTGGAGGGCGATCAGCCCCGGGTCCGTCCTTTCGGCACCGCCCATATTTTCGACAGCAAACTCTACATTCAAACCGGCAAGGTCAAGCCTTGTTCCCGGCAAATTTTGGCTAACCCCAAGGTGGAGATCTCCGCTTTCCACCAGGGCGCGTGGATCCGCATCGCCGGCGAACTGGCAGAGGATGACCGGATCGAAGCCAAAAAGTCCATGCTGGACGCTTACCCCAATCTGCGGGGTATGTACGACGAAAACGACGGCAACACCCAGGTGTTCTATTTTAAGAATGCCGTTGCCACCTTCTGTTCCTTCACTACCCCGCCGGAAACCGTCACATTCTAAAAACCATCGAGCCAAGCCGCAAAACTGCAGCTTGGCTCGTTTTTTATGCGCGTCGCATAGATCATCCTTCCAAATACACGACCGTCTTTCCGGTCTTTTGGGCATATTCGATCTCCGAACGGGTGCTGGAACCGATGTAACCACCCACATTGATGACAAAGATCTCGTCCGCCATGTCGATCTTCCGTTTGTGCATATCGTCCAGCATTTCCTTGACGCCCTCGGTAAGCACCTCCGTGTCGCCGCTATGGCCGAACAGGCCCACGCTGATCACGATATTGCCTTCCAATGTCAGCCGCTTCTGGGCCTCATAAAAAGCATCCTTGAACCGGGTGCTGCCGCAAAGCGTGATGACTTTATACTTTCCTACCATATTTACACCTCATAATCCGTTTCGTAGCTGCCTGCCGGCAAAACATAGCCGCAGACGCAGGTTTCATCGCCGGCCAGCGTTCCGGTTTTTCCAATGGGTCCGCCCATGATTACAAACACTTCCACATATTGGCCGCATTGGGGGCATTTCACCTCCACCAGCCGGGGCGTACCCTTTCCCTCCTGGCAGCCGTTGATCAACATACCCTTTCCTCCTCATCCACAGTTTCCAGATAAAAGCTCACAGGACGAAAGCCATCATTACAGCTGATCATAGCGGAAGCGGGGTCCTTCATCCAGCCGTCATAGAAATTGCCGCCGCCACGGGCCAGTTCCTTCGCAAAGTACGCCATGCTCTGCCAGGCGCTGTCGCAAAGGCCTTCCGGTTTTTCCCCATTTTCCGACAGCCACACCATGCCTTCTTCCACATCGCAGGCGTGCGCAATGGGATTTTCATATTTAGCCATCAGATCCGGGTAAACAGTTTTTCGAATGGCCGTGATTTTCACCTTTTTCATGATTTTTCCTCCATAAGGGTAAGCAGCAGTTCCTTGCCCTCCACATAGCCGGTATTGACCTCCCGATAAAGGCTATCGTAGAAATCCGCGGCGATCTTCTGCCGCTGCCGGGCCATCGCTTCGCCGGTTTTGGTGTAAAACCGATCGTACATCTTTTCCAGTTTGAATTTGTACTCCCGGAAAAAGGACGGGCCCAAATCCTCGCTGCCGTCGGAAATGCTGCCATCGGGCAGCAGGTGGTATAAAGGCTCTGCCATATCCGCCTTGTACATCAGCGTCCGGGCGATGCCAATGGCGCCGGTGACATCTAGTTTATCCGCATCAAAAAGTATTTTGGCCTCCACGGTCTGCGGCGGCATGGCTTTGCGGAATCGATGGGTGCGGATGCAATGGGCCACAGCCTCGGCAAAATCCGCACCGAAACCCTGTTCCGTCAAGAAACGGTGAGCTTTCTCCGCGCCTACTGCGGCGTGGCAAAGCCCGGGATCCGCAAATTGCTCCTTGCGGCCGATGTCATGGAGCAGGCAGGCAGCGATCAGGATGTCGTAATCCACCTTTTCCTCACCCCGGGCAATTTCCAATGCGTTATACAGCACCCGATAGATATGCTCTTTATCATGGGCGCTGTCTTCCATGGAAGACAGCATATAATCTTCCAGCTTCGCATACATTTGTTTTGTCATATAAAAAGCTCCCTTACCGCTGAAATCTGCGGGCATAACCGCATTTGCGGCACAGTTCTTCCGCCGCCTGCCCATGGGAAAAGCCGTCAAAAATAGCTCTCGCCCGTTGGGATCCCATAATATCCTCCATGGAATCGGTCAACAGATTGCCCAGCGCCAGATTCCCCTCGTGATCCAGACAGCAAGGCACCACCGTGCCGTCGCACAGCACCCCCAACTGATCCCGCAGGCCGTAGCAGAACACCTTTTCGCCGCCGTCCCGGGCGGCAAGATCCGGCCAATCGAATTTATCGCCATATTCCAGATACACCCGCTGGCCGATGCGGATGCCCTTGCGTTCCTGCACCCATTCTTCTGGGAAATACCGGTGCATGGTGTCTAAAATTTGCTGATTTAAAGCATCCTGCCCGCCGCCGTTCCACAGCCGGTAGCTGATGAGCTTCCTCCCTTCCGCCGCCTTGCCAAAGGCAAAGCAGCCGGATAAGTAATCTTCGAAGGTCATTGTAAGATCATTGGCTTCAAAAGCGTGGAGGGAAATATTCACCTTATGCAGCGCCGGGGCGGAAAGCAGAACATCCTGCATTTTGGAAAGCAAAGTGCCGTTGGTGGTTAGGATCACCTTGAAGCCCGCCTCCCCTGCCAGGCTCAGATAGCTTTCCAAATTGGGATGGCATAAAGGCTCGCCCATCAGGTGGAAATACAGATAATCCGTCCAGGGCCGTAATTTTGCCAGTAATGCGGCAAATTCTGCCGGTTCCATGATTTGGGGGCGGCGTTTCGTGCCGGGGCAAAAGGCGCAGCTTAAATTGCAGACATTGGAGATCTCCAAATATACTTTATTGAACCGTTTTGCCATCATTTCCACCCCTCACCTGTTTTTTCTATCATCATATTTTCTTTTTTACCAGCAATACAATCAGATATGGGGCAGCGGCATAACACAGAACACCCAATCCAGCGGAAACCAGAGATTCTCTCCATAAATAATCCTGACTTCCTTCAAAATCTACATAAACCCGGTCATCGGCCACCAACTCCAACACCGTTCCGCTTTTAGGGTGCAACAGCATTTCCACCGATGTTCCTACCGGAATACTCTCCAATTGCTCCAGCATTCCTTCATTTCTGTAGCAGTTTCTAATTTGAAACCGTTCCCCTTCGGAGCAGTTCAGAAGAATGTATCTTAGCTCCCTTCTAAAGGAACGTCTGGGTCTTCGGTAGTGACCTTCTACTGACAGCAAACATGTAACAACCGACTCAGCTTCCCCTTTACTGACCTTGTAATTTCTAAACGGCATACTCACAAACATCGTACCCATAAATAAAGCCACGGCAATCAACAATGCCGTCCCCATTCGCAGCCAAGCCTCGCCTTCATAATATCCTTGCCGCTTACGGGTTCTAAAGCGCAGCCATTGCAAGAAAGTCACGTCTTTCAGTCCCACAGAGCCCCTTTTGAACAAATATCTACAGCATCGGCTCAAAAGATACACCGCTGCCATCAGTGCTTCGCTTTCTGCCCCACTCTCGGCTGCTGGCAAAAACAGCAACCGTTTATGAGAAATCCGTAACAGAATACCTTCTCGCAGTTCCGTCACACCCAAAACACTGTCATATCCACAGTGTTCCTCTTTAATGCCCTTGGCTGTTTGACCCCGCAATGTAATGCCGGATTCATCCAGTTCCACCTGCGCATACTCTCCGCTAATACACAGTATCTCTGGCCAGGAACGGCATTTCCGCAAATCCGCCGCTTTACGGATACGGTCTAACTGCCTGCTATATTGTTCTGTCAGCGCCACTTGTAGTGTTACCGTTTGCATATTATTTGTCACTACAAATCATCCTTTTCACAAAATCATCTCAATGAAATATATTCATTTTCAGCAACCATTTGATCAGCGCGCATTGGGTTCGTTTCGGCAGCCAGTTTAGCATGACAAGGCCGGGGTTGCGATGCCTGTGATAGATCAGTTTCGGTCTTTTGGCGACGGTGGCCCGATAGATCAGCGATGCCAGCGCCTCCGCTTTCATGGGTTTTCCCATGAATTTGGCCGCCAGCGCAGAAAAATTCCTGGCCTGCTGCTGATACAGCACAGTATGCTCCGCCAAATCCGCTGTGGCTTTCACCGATCCTGCGCTCAGGGGCGTTTCCACCGCGCCGGGGCGGATGGTTATGACTTTTTGCCCGATGAGATTCAATTCCTGCCGCAAGGCCTGGGCATAGCAGTCCAGGGCAGTTTTGGAAACATTATAAAGTCCATTAAAGGGCATGGGATCAAAAGCCGCCACTTCGCTGGTCACGATGATGATCCGGCCCTTTTCGCTCAAACAGGGATGAAACACCCGATTGACCAGCATAGCGCCGCAAAGATTGACATCAATGACCTGCTTCATTTGGGCAAAATCGCTTTCCACCAGGGATGCCATGATATGCTTACCGGCGATGTTGATGATGGCATCCAGTTTTACATCCTGCTGCTGTAAATGCCGGGCCACCTGGCCCAGAGAATTCTCGTCGGTAATATCCGCCGCAAAACCGAAAAAACCCTCCTTTTCGGCAACCGGCAAACGGTCGATGCCATATACCACATGGCCCCGGGCAAGAAAACCGTCGGCAACCGCCCGTCCTATGCCCGATGCCGCGCCGGTGATCAGTACACGCATCCCATTTCCCCCTTTTCTTTTATTCATTATATTATAACACATTTCCTTTGCAGGCGCAAGAGGCAACCTGGCGCTGCATATATTCGCTTATTTTGTATATTTTCAGCGAAAAAACTTATTTCAAAAAGAAAAAGTTTTTATTACGAGATTATGAACATTGACAATTGTGTCCCTTCGGTGTATAATGTAGGCATTCTAATTACATTAGAAAGGAAAATCATTATGAAAAAATTGATCGCTGTCCTAACCTGTTTGGCAATGCTGCTTTCCATGGCCGCAATGCTGAGCGCATGCGGTGGTGATGACCCAACCACTGCTCCCACCACTACAACTCCCCCCACCGCACATACCCATAGCTTCGGCACCGAGTGGAAGTCCGATACCGACAACCACTGGAACGAATGCGCCTGCGGTGAAAAGTCCAACTCTGCCGCCCACACCGATGCTGATGTCAACGGCAAGTGCGATGTTTGCTCCGCCAACGTCCCCATCCCCTCCCACGAGCATAGCTTCGGCACCGAGTGGGTCTCCGATGAGAACAACCACTGGAATGTCTGTGAATGCGGCGAGAAGGCCAACGAGGCCGCCCACGCCGATGCCGATGTCGACGGCAAGTGCGATGTCTGCTCCGCCGATGTTCCCCTGCCTCCTCCCACTCCCCATGAGCACAGCTTCGGCACCGAGTGGGTCTCCGATGAGAACAACCACTGGAATGTCTGCGAATGCGGCGAGAAGGCCAACGAAGCCGCTCACGCCGACGCTGATGTAGACGGCAAGTGCGATGTCTGCTCCGCTGATGTTCCCCTGCCTCCCCACGAGCACAGCTTCGGCACCGGCTGGGCCTCCGATGAGAACACCCACTGGAATGTCTGCGAATGCGGCGAGAAGGCCAACCAGGCCGGCCATGCTGACGGCAATGCCGACGGCAAGTGCGATATCTGCGAATACATCATGGAAACCTCGCAGGGTACTACCACCGGCAACACCCTGCAGATCGGCGAGAACAGCTTCGCCGGTGAGGATGTTACCTACACCTACACCGCTACTGAGGCCGGCACTCTGACTCTGGAGATCCGTGGCCCCAAGTTCATGAGCATCCTGGATGTTCTGAATGTTACTTACAAGATCAACGACGGCGAAGCCGTTGATATCGCTGTCG
>SVLC01000004.1 GCA_015068155.1 Oscillospiraceae bacterium
CCTTAACGATGATGTTGGTACCGGTAACGTCGGCGGGCATCAGGTCGGGAGTGAACTGAATACGGGAGAAGGGCAGGTTGAATACCCGGCCCAGGGAGCGGACCAGACGGGTCTTACCGACGCCGGGTACGCCTTCCAGCAGTACGTTACCGCCGGCGATCATGGCAATGACTGCGCCCTCGATAACATTTTCCTGACCGATCACGTCGCGCTTGATCTGCGCAAAAATGTTCTTGCACTGCTCGCTGAACTGCTGAATGTTCTGTTCTGTAACCATGGATCGTTACCTCTTTCATTAAGATAGTTGTCTTTTTATAGGTTGTTCGACAGCCATTTTGCCGTCTGACCGTTGTTTTAACGATATAAGCGGGCTTACACGATTCCCAAATACTTCTTGATCAATTCCTTTTCTTCTTCTGTCAGGCCGCTTTCAGGATCCTGCAGCAATTCTTCCGCTGCATCCTGGTATTCTTCCAATACATCGCGGTAGTAGATCTCTCCGTTGATGATCTTGTTATTGGGATCCCAGGCGCCGCCACCACTGCTTGAATCATCGCTGTTATCCGGGTCTTTGGGATCATCGGAATCTCCTTCATCGTTGCCCTGATCATCTTTGCCGCCGGGAGCATCGTTGGGTTTGTCACCCTGTCCATCATCATCCAAAGCGCCGTCGTCATCCACCTCGATGAAAATAGCGGTGAAGGTGACATCTTCCATGACCGTCAGGTCCGTCCGGGTAGGCTCGGTTTTGCCGTCGCTCCAGCACTTGAACATATAGCCGTCATCCGCTACGGCCGTGACGGTTTGCGCATCGGTGCCCTGCACCAGGATCTGGGCCACATCGCCTTCGATATAGCCACCATCCTCGGCCAAATAATTGGCCATAACATACACGGTTTTCTGCTCTTTTACGAAATTCTCCAGCAGTTTGTCGCCGCCGGGCAGCAGACCGGATTCAGCCAGACCGTTTACCACGGTCATGCCCAAACCGAAGATGCCGCAGATCAGCGCCGCCGCCACAACAGCCTTGGAAATCTTGATCTTCAATTGTCTGTTGTCCACGGTTTCCAGCGCCGCCTGGGCGTCCCGGCGCTGCGCCTGGGCGATGAACGAATCGTTATCTTCCAGCTCCACCATGGTGATCAATCGCTCTTCCAGGCCCAGCCGGTCAATACGGCGGGCATTCATGGTGTCATTCGTCCGGAAGCGTTTTATATAGAAAATGGGCGTAGCAACGGCGGTGGCTATCACCAGCACAGCCAGGCAGATCCAAAGGCCGTTGGCAGGCAACAGCCAAAAAATCAGCGAGACGATAAAGTTGGCTCCAAAGCCCACCGCCAGGCCGCAGAGCAAAGCACGAAGAATGGCTTCATTTTTCAGCTTTGACTGCTGTTTCGGGAAAAATTTATTTTCTTTCATGTGGTTCTCCTTCCCAAAAGAGGGATATCAGGAAATGTTTCGCGATACTCAGGTGGCTGGGCGGTATTGACCGCCCAGCCGTTGTTTGGATTATACATTAGGTGTTGGCTTCCCAAATGACATTGCCGTTGGCATCCTTGACGCATGCCACAGAGCCGTTGCTTTCCGAAGATATCAGCTGGTTGCCATCCTTGTCGTAGATCTTCATATTCCAGGAATTCGTGATTACTGCGAACAGTTCCACCAGTTCCTGATAGGTATTGCCCTCAAAATACAGACAGAACTCCTCGCCCACATAATTGAACCGGGCATTCAGATTGAAGATCTCGTCACCCGTTTCACCCGTTTTTCCGTTTCCCAATGCAACAGCGCCTACATACATTGCGCTGAAGCCGTTGCGGTAGGCCCATTCCACGGGATATGCGAAGAGATTGCTCATCACTGCCAGTTCCAGACGGGGCAGTCCATTGCAGCCGTCGAACCAGCTGTTATGGATCAAATACGCAAGCGCGGTGCTGGAAGGATTGTTCTGCAGTACCAGTCGCTCCAGATTCACACAGTCGGCAAAGACACCGGCGGTGTAGTAATATGTGCAGCCTGCGGGGATCTCAGCAGTCACAATGCCGGTGCCGGCGAAGGTGTAGCTGGGGATCGCGCCCTGAAGGTATCTGGATTCCTGGCCGTTGGCCTGGGCATCTGCCAGCGTGGTCTGGAACTGTTCGGGCAGGATGACCTGGGTGATCTTGGGGCAGTAATAGAAGAAGTGCGTACCCATGGTCTTGACGGAACTGCTCTGCTCAAACGCGAAGTCGGACAGATTAGCGCAGAAGGCGAAGCAGTAGTCGCCGAAGGTCTTCACGCCGGCAGGGATGGTAACACCGTCCAGCGCCAGGCAGCGGGTGAAGGCATAGTCGCCGATGGCGGTGATGCTTTCAGGGATCTGGATGGCGGTAATCGCGGTGTTGTAGAAGGCATAACGGCCGATGGCGGTCATGTCTTCGGTCAGGGTGGCCTGCGTCAGCTTGTCGCAGTTCATAAACAGATAGTCGGTGACAATGTTCATCTTCAGGGGGAATGTTGCGGAGGTAATGGCATTGCCGGCCAGCGCACCTGCCTGGAGCGCGGTGGCATCCTGATCCACCTGGTAGTCACCGGCAGCGCCGTAGACACCGTAGATGATGGACTTGGCAGCATCGTAAATCGTCAGCACGCCGTTAGCATCGGCCTGGGTGGTGAAGAAGGTATTCTCCGCAGCCAGGGTGATCCGATCCGGTGCCATGCCTGCGCAGGGGTTGCCGCCCATGTCGGTAACGCTGGCGGGGATATGGAAACCGGGAAGCTTGCTGCAGAACGCAAACGCCATGGCGCCCAGATAATCCAGGCCTTCGGCCACCGGTGCGCTGGTCATTTCCGCGCAGCACAGGAAGGCTCCCTGGCCGATGCTGTATACATTGCTCAGATGGTCAAAGGCAGTCAGGTTGGCGCAGTTGGCAAAGGCAAAGTCACCAATGAGCTGCAGGTCGGAAGGCACAGAGGTATCGGTCATATACACATTCCGCACGCCGCTGTTCTCAAACACCCGGTTGCCGATGGTCTTCACAAAGTTAGGCAGGATCACCGTCTCCAGACTGGTGGTGTTGCGGAAAATATTGGAATCCTCTTCATCGGAGCCCAATGCTTCGATCATACTGTCTGCAGGGAATGTAATGGTCTTCATATCGGCAGCATTGGCAAAGGCATTGGCGCCGATAGTGATCACACTGGCAGGAATGGTCAGGTCCACCACACCGGTATTCTGGAACGCGCATGTGCCGATGCTCAGCAGATTATTGGGCAGCGCCAGCACCGCCAGGCTCCAGGTATTCTCGAAGGCATAATCCGGGATGGTTTCCACCGCAGTGGCACTCATATCCAATGCTTCCAAAGACTGGCAATGGCGGAAGGCCTGCTGGTCGATGGTCTTCAGGCCGGCGGGCAGGTTAATGCTCTTCAGCGCGTAGTTGTTAAGGAACGCGCCGGCGCCGATGGACTCCAGCTGGCTGTTGTCCGCAATGGTCACAGTCTGCAGATTTTCAAAACCTGCGAACGCGCCGGCCACCAGGGTCTTGACAGTGGCAGGAATGTGTATCTGGGTCACCTTGTTGTTCATGCCCGGCTGGATGGAGTTGTAGAATATGATCATGTCATTGATGGTTTCTACACCTTCCTGGAACAGGATTTCTTCCAGCGCATAGCAGTTATTGAAAATTCTTCCGGGAACCAGGCGGACCTTGGCGCCGAAGGTGACACTCTTCAGATCATAGCAATCCTTGAAGATGTAATACTGGGTAGCGGTAAAGTCCAGGTTATCCGGCAGCACGATCCGCTCCAGCTTGCTGAACTCAAAGGCATACTGGCCCAGAGACTTCAGCTTGCTGCTGTGTTCGTTGGCAAAGATCACATTGGCGGTATTGGAATAGGCGAACGCTCTGTTGCCAATGGTCTCTACGGTGGAGGAAATGCTGATCACCGGGATGTTCACGCCGTAGAAGGCAAACTGACCGATGGTTCTCACGCTCTCCGGCAGCACCAGCTGATCCGCGCTGGCGAAGGCAAAGGCGTAATCACTGATGGTAACCACGTTATCCGGCATGGTATAACCGGTCAGATCCTTTTTGCTGGCCAGATACAGCGTCTGATAGCTCGCATCGTAAATCACGCCATAGCTGTCCATAACCAGGTTGGTAGAGCCGGCGGGCAGAATGATCTCGCATTTCGGCTGGAACAGATTTGCGCCCGTCGCGCAGGACAGTCTTGCCAGCCAGGCGCCGGTGAAATTCTTGGACAATGTAATGGACTTCAGGTTTACGCAGTCCTTCAGTACATTGGCAGGAACGCTGTTTGCGGCCGTGTTCAGGGTAGTGGGGAACACGAAGGTCTCCAGCGTAGCGATGTTGCTGAAGGATGTATACATGGTCTTGATCTGTGTCTTGGACAGATCCACCACCGTCAGCGCGGTCTTGCTGAAAGCGGTATTGCCAATGGTATTCAGCTTGGTAAAGCGGGTGAAGTCGATACCGGTCAGCTGGGTGCAGCCGCTGAAGGTATTGTTGCCGATGTAGTTCAGGTCGACGATATCATGCAGGTTGATGTTCACCAGTTTCGTGCAGTTGGCGAACATGTTGTTGGGGAACTGGGTCAGCGGCACCTTACCGGCGGCATCCTTCTCAAAGATGACCGTGGTCAGGTTGGGGCAGTTACTGAACACGCTGTTGCCCAGATTGTTGTAAGAATCAATGCTGGCGGGGATCCGCAGGGTCTCCATACCGCAGCCGTAGCAGGCGCTGTTGCCCATCTTGGTCAGGCCATCGGGCAGCACCAGGCTCTTCAGGGACTTGCAGTTATAGAAGGCGTACTGGGGCAGTTCGGTGATATGGGCAGGGATCTCGAAGCTTTCCAGCGCTATACAGCCATGGAAAATATTGTCGGGCAGCTTTTCCACGGTGGTGGGCAGATTAAAAGAGGCCTGCTTCAGGTAAATGCTTTCACGGAACAGGTTCTCACCAACATCGGTCAGAATGCCGGGAATAACGATCTCGGAGATCCGGCTGTGGACGAAGGCGAAGTTCGCCAGCACGATATCCTTGGCGTCGGGGTTAATGTTGACCACCATGATGGTACTGCCGCCACTGGCAAAGGCGCCGCTGTTGATCTTAGCCAGATGGGAGGGCAGGTTGACGGTGGTAATGGAGCAGCCGTTTATGCCGCCGATGGTAGCCAGTTCACGGCTTCCCGTACCGGTGTACTTGTTGCGTACAGTGACCATGTTCGCATCCGTGAACACATAGTTACCGATGGTCAGCAGTTGCTGTCCGTAATTGGCGTGGTTCTTGTCAAACTCCTGGAACGTCAGCGTTTTCAGCTGGGTGATGTTCTCAAAGGCGTGGGTCATAACGGTGCAGACCGTGTTGGGAATGATCAGCTCATAGGTGGGTTCTCCGTTCACATAACGACCCACATTGGCGGCAGGGCAGAACAGCACAGCCGTTTGGGTGCCGTTATACAACACGCCGTCGATAGAGGTGAAATACTGATTCACACCGCTGACACGGTCGTTATCAATGTTGATCTCCGCCAGGCTGGTATTGCCCAGGAACACATTGATATAGTTCAACGCAGAGGTGGAGGTAGCCTTCACGGAGGTATCGTACAGATACTGGGTTCTGGCGGGGAAGGTGATCTTCTTCAGGTTAGCCTGGTATGCAAACGCATAGTTGGCAACAGAAAGCTGCTGTGTGCCGTAACGTTCAAAGATCACTTCCTCCAGGCTGCCAGGATTGGACTCACTGCGCATACCAAATACGTAAGCACCGATGGTGGTAACGCTCTTGGGAATGACGATGCGCTTCAGGGCGCTGCATTCGTAGAAAGCATATCCGCTGATGGTGGTCAGTACGGAATCGGTAGCCACGGTGCCGTCAGCATTGTCTGTCACAGTGCCAAAGGTGACGCTCTCCAAAGCGGTGCACTTATAGAACGCATAGCGGCCCAGTTCCGTCAGGGTCTTGGGCAGCGCCACGGTCTTCAGCGCGGTACAGCCGTAAAAGGAGCCAGTGCTTTCTGCGCCGCCGACACTGATCGTCAGATTCACGGTGGTATTAAACTGCAGATCTGCCAGGTTTACACAGTTTTTAAATGCGCCGGTATCGATGACGGACACCTTCTGCGGCACCACGAAGCTGGTGAATTGGCAGTTTTCAAAGGCATTGGCGCCGATGCGGGTGGTATAGTCGGGCAGTTGGAAGCCTTCCAATGCCACGCAATTCATAAACGCCTTGTTGCCTACGCGAAGCGTCGTGCCGTCAGCAGCAAAGTTGACGGTCTTCAGATTATCGCAGTTGGCAAATGCGGATACATCAATCAAGGTAACGCTCTTGGGAATGGTGATGCTTACCAGGTACTTATTGGCAGAGAAGGCGGAACCACCGATGGTAGTCAGCGTTTCGGGCAGGTTATTGACCACGCCGCCCAGATCTCTTGCCAGGCCCTTGGGGTAGAACAGCAGTTCCTTGAGGACGTTATCGTCGTTCTTCTTGTAGAGAATGCCGTTTTCATCGTTGAGGTAATTGGGATTGGTCTCGTTGACCAGGATGGCCTTCAGCGCATCGCAGCCTTCAAAGGCCGCGGATTCAAAAGCCGTCAGATGGTCGGGCAGCAGGATCTGGCCCAGCTTGGTGCAGCCATTGAAGGCAAAGCCGGCAATCTCCAGAGATGTGGCGCCCTCTGTGCGGAAATTCACCGCTGCCAGCGTGGTGCAGCCGGAGAAAGCATACTGACCGATTTCCGTAACCGTACCGGGCACGTCGAAGGAAACCAGCCGGTCACAGTTATAGAAAGCATAGCTGGAGATCACGCCCACGCTGGCCTTGGGATCAATTTCAAATTCCCGCAGCTTGTTCTGATAATAGAAGGCCTGGCTTCCGATGCTTTCGATGTTCACGCCTTCGCCGATGGTCACGGCGGTCAGGCGGGTCCTGCCGATGTCGGTTTTATTCTGCTTGTTGGGTCTGGCATTGCTGAAAGCTCCCTGGCCGATGCGCACAATGCCCTCGTCCAGTTCCGTGCTTTCATTGCCCTCAAAGGTGATGTTGCTGACATTGGTGCAGTAACGGAAAGCATAGTTGCCAATGGTCAGGTCTTCGATTCTGGCGCCCTTGAACAGGATGCTCTCCACCTTGCTGCAGCCCTCAAACGCGCTGGCACCAATGCTGGTGACCCACACCGGCACAGTGATGGCGGTGATCTTCTGCCGCTCATAGAAGGCCTTCTCGCCCACGGTGGTAATACCGCTGGGAATGGTGAACGGGCCTGCGTAGGCCTTGGGGCAGTAAAGAATGGTATCCTTTTCCTTGTTGGTCAGCATGCCGCCCACGGAGGCGTACATGGTGCCGCCATTTTCCACGGTAATGGACTTGAGGCTTTCGATCATGTCCAGGATGGCGGTCATAGCGGTCAGCTCCACATTGAAGCTGGCGGGCAGGATCATGGTCTCCACCTTATCGCATCCGTAGAAGGCATAGTCGCCGATCTCAATATCGTTGGTTCTGCCTGTGGCAAAGGTGATGGAGGTCATTTCCTTGCAGTTATAAAACGCATACTTGGGAATGCCGATAACATTGTTGGGGATGGTAACACTGCTGATCTGAGAGTGATAGAAGGCTCTGGTCAGGATGCGGTCCACGCTGTCGGGAATGGTGAAATCGCCGGTTTTGGCTCTGGGAACCAGTTCCAGATAGGTGGTACCCATGTCATAACGGAGCAAAACGCCGTTTTCGGAGGCATAGAAAACCTCGTACTCCCCTTCCTTGGCCTTGTAGACCTCGATGGATTCCAGGGATGTGCAGGAGGAGAAGGCGCTGGCGCCCACCAGGGTCACCGTATCGGGGATCCGGACGGAAACCAGATCATGGCAATCCACATGATTGAAGGCGCTCTCCAGGATCTTGGTAACTTCGATATTTTTGTAGGTAGCGGGGATCTCCAGCTCGGTAACGCCCTTGATGGAATCGCCCCGGTACACGCCGTAAGTGCCGTCGGACTGCAGAATGAACTTCAGCGCGTCGGTGCTGTAGTAGGGATAGAGGGTCATTTCTCTGGTGAAGGTATACGGGGCAACGGATGCACCGTTACCGTCTGTAATCTGCACGCCGGTTCCGTTGGGGCCGGTGTACCAGCCGGCAAACACATACACGCCGGTATTGGTTGCCTTGGGAACCGTCAGAACAAAGTCCTTGGTATAGGTGACGGTCTCCGTCTGACCGTTGGTAATATTGGTGATGTTGTAACCGGTGGTGTCCAGGATCACCTGATAATCCTGGGGCGCCCATTCGGCGTAGACCACGGTATAGGCATTGCCGGTGAACACAGCGCCTTCTTCGTAGCACTTGCCGTTGCCGGCTGCGCCCTTGGGCGCGTTATACCAACCGGTAAAAGCATAGCCGTCATAGCTGAAGCCGGTGGTGGGCAGGCTCATCACATCACCCACGGCCAGATATTCCACGAAGAAAGAACCGTAGGCCACGCTGCGGGTATCGTACTCCACAGCATAAGCGGTAACGGTGATGCCGACCCAGGCAGACTGGTTATCGCCTTCCACATAGCGGACCTCGATCAGGTTTTCACCCTCCTGGGTCAGCACTACCTTGGCGCAGGTGGCATCGGAAACATTGGTAATGGGGCCGCCGTTGACACGGACCTGATAGTAGCTGGCGCCCAGAACCGCGGACCAGTACACGGTGTTGCGGTTATAGGTCATCACCGGGTTCATGGCATAGTAGCCCATTTCCACGGCATCGCAGTAAGAAGAGCTTTCGTTGGCCGCGTTGATGGCCTTGACCTTCACTTCATACAACTGACCCTGGGACAGCGCCACATCGCTTTCCAGCAGATTCAGCTGGGTGCCTTCCACGGAAATGTTCCGGTCGGCGATGCTGACCTCATAGGAAACCGCGCCGTCCACGGCATTCCAGGAAATCACCAGGCCTGCGGCGGTCAAACCGCCGGGGGCGGCAGGGGCCGTCTTTGTGCAGGTCGCCACAGCGGCCTCGGGCGCATTGAAGCCCTCGGTGGCCGGGATGACGCTGACGGTGATATCACCGGAGAAACCGGCAACGCTGAAGGAAGTCACATTGCCATTGTTGAAGGTATGCTCCACGCCACCGGCAGTTACGGTGACATAGTAAGTAGCGGCATTGGCAACGGGCGCCCAGGTGAACCGGTCGTCGTGCTGGTCATATGTCAGCTGCTGCACCTGATCCAGCACCTTTTCATACACGAAGGTTCTGGAGGTGGAATCGGCATAGCCATTGGCGCTGGCGGTAACGGTGATACGGATGCCGCCGAGCTGCATGGGGCAGTTGGCAATGTAGTAGGTGGTGGAAGTGCCGTTATCGAAGGCGGTATGGACATGGTTGTCGTTGCCGCAATCGATGGTGATCAGATATTTCTGGGCATTTTCCACGGCGCCGAAAATCAAAATGCCGTTGACCACAGTAAAGCCGGTAACACGGTCCAGCATTTTGTTGGCGTAATATCTAACGGCAGCTTCGGAGTTATTGGCCTGGTCATCGGCCACGGCCACTACGGAGATCACATATTCGCCGGCCTTGCGGGTATCAAAATCAAAGGCCTTGGAGGTGGCGCCCACGGTCTCATTGTTCACAACGGCGTTGCCGTCGGGATCCAGGACGGTGACCTTGTAGGAAACAGCGCCGTTGACGGAGTCCCAGCTAATGGTATTGCCGGAAACGCTGACAGCAGGTGCCTTCAGCGCGCTGCCGCCTTCGGCATACCACAGCGCGTACAGCGTGGTATCGGCAGTAAAGACGGTATCCTCTTCATAAACGCAGGTCAGCTTCTGGCCGTTATCGTACATGCTGATCCACCAGCCGCCGAAGCTGTAGCCATCCCGCTGGGGCATGGGCACTTCCTTCAGGCTGCCGCCAACGGTGGTGGCAGGTGTCAGGATCTCAGCGCCTTCATAGCCCAGATCGAAGTCCACCCTGTACTCGGTACCGCCGGCGGACACTTCTTCCCAAAGGGCGTAGATGGTCATGTCAGCCTTTACCACGGTGGTAGCGAAATCGAAAGGCGTGGTGCATTCCGCGTCGGCATACCAGCCCAGGAAAACGGCATTTTCCTTCACAGGATCGGCAGGCTGCGGCAGAGTGCGGCCATTGACCACCTTCACGGCAGCCATATCCTGGCCGCCATTGACCTGGAAGGTCACGGTGAACTGATCCTTCCGGCGGAAGGTCATGGTAGCATTGTCATACACCAAGGTGATGGTATCATGGCTGATGGTGGCAGTGGTGGTGCCGTCCTCATCCTTGAAGAAATCCAGCACCATATTGGCGCCTTCTATGGTGTAGGTACCGGTTTTATTGACGGTGGGACCGGCAATGGTAAATTGATTGCCGCCGCTAAGTGTCAGATTGATCTCACCGTCTACCACGTCGTAGTAGTAAACACCGGTCTCAGGACCTTCCTGATACCCGGGCTGTTGTACATCCGGCGTGTCGGGACCGGTAAGTCCGATCACCAGCGCCACCGCAATCGCCGCCACAGCGACGACTACAGCAATCAAAAAGGGGATGAACCACTTGTTTTGCGAAGCGTTCAGTTTCATAATGTTTCCTCCTTGTGATAATGCTTCAATCATGAATCGGCAGGAGTTTTTTGCGTGCTGAGTTATATGTATATGCCGTTCATCATTTATTAATTACTATACATCATCATTAATAATTTGTCAATAATTTATGCCCCCCCCCGCATAAACATCTGTCCGTATATAGTGGTTTTTTCATCTTTTTTCCGCGGGTTTCAATTTACTTCAAGGCTGCGCCTCCAACCTGCCGGATTTTGTTTCCTGCTGCCGCAAACGCGGCAAAAAGCCCTCCTTGCGTAAAGGAGGGTGGCAGCCGAAGGCTGACGGAAGGATTGCTTTATCAGTACAATCCCTCAGTCTTTTTGCTTCGCAAAAATCCAGCTTCCTTTACACAAGGGAGCCTTCCGCCGCGGCGGGATCATATATAGCGAAAGCTTTTATCCACCGGCAAGGGCGGTGGTATCCTATACAATCAAAGCAAAAAACACCACCGAATCGGTGGTGTTTTTGCAGGTTATTGAATTTTTCAAGCGGTTTTTCGACCACGCTTTCTCCGGGAAAACAGATTTTTCAAATCGAAGGTCAGTTTTCTGGTCGTCCGCAGGCCGGCCCGGGTGACCGATCTGCAGCCGATGAAAACAAACAGCGACAGACCCACGCAGAATACACCGGCGGCGATCAGCACGATGCCCCGGAACACTTCGCCCCGAACCGCATCCATCACGCCCAGCACCAGGCCCGCCAGAGCGCAGGCGCCCATGGCCAGCTGCACCGCCCAGGCTGCCAGAATAGCTATCCAGGCCACCGAATAAATACACAGCACCACCGCCAGGCAGATCAGCAGCAGCGGCAGCCAGATCACAGCGCTCAAGGCCAGCAGCACGATCTGCCAGGTCTTGGGCCGTCTCATATTCACGATCCGTTCTTTCAGGATCTTCCACAGCGGCACTTCGGACAGGATCTGCCTGGCGCAGCTCTCCACGTTGCCCAGCTCCGCCACGGCGTCGGTTTCCGACACGCCCTCGCTCACCTGCTCGATGATCAGACGGCTATAGTCATCCAAATGCTTGTCCAGTTCTGCCTGGGGCAGACCGGAGAGTCTATCTTCCAACGCTTCGATAAATTCCTGCTTGCGCATTACCCGTTCCTCCTTTTGGTAGGCATTCCCTTATCTATATATCGTAACGCCACAAGCCAAAGTTGTCAATAAAATCTTTGCTCCCCTGGCAAAAAAGTACGCCCGCTTAACCGGCGGGCGCAGCTTTTTATTACGGTTGGGGCTGCCGGGCAGCGGCGGCACAATTATACACCACCTGGGAGATCTGCCGGGCGTATTCGATGAGGTTGACATGCTGCGGGCTGTTCCGCTGAATATTGCCGCCGGTGGCCCGGAAGAGCTGAATGCGGATGGTCTTGCCATCCTTCAGCCGCAGCGTCATGTATACCTCATTGGTGGAATAGCGGGTATTGCGCTCCGGAATACGCCAGGAACGGTAAGCATTCCACTCCGCCACCAGGTTCTCATCATCATAGGTTTGGAATTCCAGGATGTCATCCAAATAGAAGGATTGGATGCCGTACTCCCCGTTTTTCCGCAAAACACCGAATTTCTTGGAGATATTTACATAAAACGCGTCTCCAGCCGGGGTGGTAAAGGACTCCGTCAGGCCGTATTTCGCCAGCCAGGCAGAAAATTCACCAGTCATAGCACCATCTCCTTGGAAATTAAATGCTCATCATAATAGCCAAGACGAAAATGAAAATGTACAGGCTCCAGAAAGCAGTCATGGCGATGCCGGCGATCAGGCCGATCATGCTCAAAACCTTAGCGGCAATGTTCTTGCCGGGAGCCTTGATGCCGTAGTAAGCGGCCATTTCGTTGGTCTGCTTTACCTTCTTCAGGCCGGCGGCGCCCATGAAGATGGCGATCAGGGATGCCACGGGGAATTCAGCCATGATCGTGGCTGCCAGGCCCTTGCCAAAAGCGGAGTTGGCGCTCTCGGTCACCTGGGGATAGTTCTGAGGACGGGGCTGCTCCACAACGGGTGCATAGCCGGGATAATCCATGGTGGGCAGGGGCTCACGCTGCTCGTTGCCCGCGGTGTACTGATTGTAGTTATTTTGTTCCATAATGATAAACCCTCCATACATAAATTTCAAAGTTCATTTCGCTTGTACCTATACTGTAACGCCAATATCCCCGGTTGTCAATAACCTGACGGTATTTTCATCCGGATTTCGGCGGGATATCCGGTTCACAGCGTAATGTTTTCATAGAACCGGATCCGCTCCGGCGTCCTGGTGGCCACGGATACATAGAATGCTTCGCCGCCAATGGGCATTGCAAAGCTTTTCACATCCCCCTGCAGCGCGTCCTCTGCCGCAGGGATAAACACATCCTTGGCGGCGGCCTTGAACAGCGCTTCCTTGGCGGTCCAAAGGCGGAAGAAAAAGTCGGTCTTCTCCTCCGCCGGCAACTGCCGGTAATGGGCCATTTCCCCGGCAGAAAATACCCGCGATGCCAACGGCTCCGTATCCCGGCAGACGATTTTTTCCAAATCGATGCCCACCGGTTCCCGGCTCACCGCCACCGCCAGAACATCCCCGCAATGGGACATGGAAAACCGGGCCTTGTCGCAGCAGTAGCGATCTGCCTCCCTGCGGAAGGTCAGATCCCGGCTTTTCAGGCCAAAGCTTCTCTCCAGGGCATATTCCAGCAGCTTCCACACATAGTATTTCTGCCGCTTCAGTTCCGGCGCCGAGACCGCGTCAATATCCTGCTGCCGCAGCCCACAGGACAGCGGCGGCATCGGTCTTTCCCCAGGCATCCGGGCCAAATACACATCCACCACCGGAATGCGCTGAAACATGGCCCGCACCCCGTCCATTTGGCGGCAAACAGCCTCCCCGGTCAAACATTCATTGGCAAAATGCTCGCAATTGTTGTAGAGGATGTGATATCCCCGCTGACCCAGCCGCTGGCGGGCATAGGCCACGACTTGCTCCGGTTTGCGGTGCTTTTTCCGCTCCTTGCGGTCAAACTCGCAGACCTCCAAAAAGCCGCCGGCCAAAAAGGTATCGATGTCCGAAGCCAGCACCTGCACCTCGCTGTCGGGAAT
Source organism: Oscillospiraceae bacterium (assembly GCA_015068155.1). Classification (GTDB taxonomy): domain Bacteria; phylum Bacillota; class Clostridia; order Oscillospirales; family Oscillospiraceae; genus Faecousia. Next base: position 13,684 of record SVLC01000004.1, read on the forward strand.
CATGGCGCGGCTGTTAGGCGCCAGGCCAAACTGGATCACTTCCGCGTCCGACACGAAAATACCGAAGTGATAAAGCGCGCCAAACCCCACGCGGACCATATCGCCGGGTTTCGGCTCTTTCATGACCCACTTCATTCGCCGCTCTTCTTTTCGATGTAGCTGACCACCTCGCCCACCGTCTTCAGATCCGCAAAGCCGATGTTATCAAAGCGAATGTTGAAAAACTCCTCGATGGCAATGACATTATACAAAATGCCCACCGAGGTCAGCCCCAGGTCGCCCACCAATGTCATGTCCTCCCGGAGGTTTGCCAGGTCGATGGCGGTATCCGGCATGGTCAGTGCCATAACCTCCGCCAGTTTTTTGATGATCTCATTTCTTGACATTGCCATTCAAATTCCTCGCAATCTTCATCGCAGGGGTACGCACAAAGTCCGTATCCCGGATAACAATTTTCGCAATCTGTTCAAAAGCGGGCAGTGTGGCGTTGATCTTGTCCACCTCCGCTTTGATGTATCCATGCAGGTCTTCGATCCCCAATTCCTTCACCCGGGTCATGCGGGGCAGGATCTCCAGCACCAGGCGCTTGCCCTCCTCGTCGTAAACCAGGCAATCGGAGATCACATCAATGGCGCAGAACTTCACTTCCAGTTCCGCAGGCGATACATTCTCGCCGCTGGAAAGCACAATGATCTCCTTCAGCCGGCCGGTGATATACAAAAATCCGTCTTCGTCAATACGCACCAGATCGCCGGTTTTGAAATAGCCGTCCGCATAGGCCGCGGCGTTGTCCTCGGGCGTAACATAGCCGTCCATCATGTTGATGCCCTTCAGCCACAGCTCCCCGTCCACGATCTTGTAGTCCATGCCGTCGTAGATCAGGCCCACGGATTCCGGCTTGGCCAGGGCCTCGGGATTGCCGCTGACCAGGTTGGCCGATTCCGTAAGGCCATAGCCCGGCAGCAGCGTCACACCGATCTTATGGTATTCCTGCACGAGATACGGCGCCACGGGAGCCGCGCCGCAGATGATAGTCTTCAGATCCGGGCCCCACATATTCCGGCCGAATTGCCGGGACAAATTCAGCGCCATTTCCGCCAGCGCAGGCACCAGCACCATGATCGTAGGCTTAAACACTGCGGTATCCCGGAACATATCCTTATTGTTGCGGCAGATATACAATGCGCTGCCGGTGTACAGCGAGGTCATCAGGTTGCGGATCAGACCGAAAACATGGGTCAGCGGCAGCACCAGCAAATACCGCTGGCAGAAGATCTCGCGGATGCCGTAGCAGCCGTTCATCGTGCCCGCCAGGATCGCCTTGTGGCTCAGTTTGGCGCCTTTGCTCTTGCCGGTGGTGCCACCGGTAAACAAAATTGCCGCAGGCGTCTCAGCAGGTACCGGTACAGAGGCTGTGGCCGTTTCGGCGGTGGCATTGGAAGGGATCAGCGCCACGGCAGGATTTTTCTGCCGCAGCAGACCCACCTTAGCTTCCAGGGATGCATCGTATACCACCGCTTTCATGCCGAACTTAGAGGCGATGCCAAAAACGGTCATTTCATCCAAATGGGTGGGCATCAGCACCGCAGGTACACCGAAGGTGGCTGCGGCTAAAAAGGCTTTCACAAAGCCATAGGAATTGGGGCAAAGAATGCCGATCAGGCTGCCGGGCATCGCGCCGTTTGCGGCCAAAACCGTACGGAAGGCAGCCACATCCGCATTCAGCCGGGCATAGGTATAGTTTTCCGTGTCCACAATGGCCACATGGTCGGCATACCTGGATGCCCGATCCTCCCACATGGCTGTGATGGACGGAAAGCTGACAATTTGAGAAAATGTTTCTTCATCGGTATACTTTTTGAATTTTTCGTTCATAGGTATGGATCCTTTCCTAAGGTTAACCCCGATTTTCGTAATAAGTACGCAGTTCGATTTCTTTTTCCCTCAAAACCTTGCTGACGGAAGCAATGGCATCCACCGTAGGAATATTCCCCAGCAGTTGCTTTACATCCACCGCCTGGCCCATCACAATATGCTGGCGATGGTACCATTTTTGTTTTTTCGCTATATACAGCGGGATCACCGGCGCGCCGGAACGGTGGGCCATCAGCACCACGCCGGATTTGAAAGCCTGGATCTCGTTGTCGCCCTGCAGCTGCACGCCGCCCTCCGGGAATATCAGCACCAGTTTTTTCTCTTTCAGCCGATCCACGATCTGGTGGAAAGAGGATATGGCAAAATTATCCTTATCGATCTTAATACAGTGCATCCATGTAAAAAACCGGGCCTTGGCCGGCGTATCGAACAGATCCTTGGTGGCGATGCTGTTCAAGCGGCGAAACGGAAACGCCATTTGCACCAAAATAGGATCGATCAATGTATGATGATTCGCCAGCACCAGCAGCGGTCCCTTTTTATCCGGCTTCCCAAAGGGATAATGGAGCTTGGGCCGCAGCCACAGCAACCCGGGGATCGCGCCGGTGACATACACAAAGTCATAGATAAAATTATGAAACAGCCTGGGCTTCCCTCTCTTCGTTTTCTCCGAAGGGGAAGGGCGATTCGACGGTTTGACTGAGTTCAATGAGCTTTCTCCTCACATACAGATTTATCTTTTTTACATTTTCTTTTTCGGACAGCGCCGGGTCGTACATGGCCTGTGCATCGATGGGCTTGCCGATCACCACCTGCAGCCGCCGGGCGCGCAGGGCGCAGCCATTGTTGTACACAGGGATGATGGGCGCGCCGCTTTCCAGCGCCAGGTACACATAACTGGTTTTGAAGGGCAGCGGGCGGGTATCTCCTGGCCGGGTAGGCAGGCGGGATTCCGGAAAGATCTCCACCACACCGCCTTTATCCAATATCCGCTTCAACCGGTCCAGAAAGGAAAAATCACATTGCTCCCGTTCCACCCGCACACAGCCCAGCAGCGTAACCATGGCTTTCAGAAGCGGATTTCCGTTATACAGCAGCTCCGCCGCCGCGCAGCGCAGCGTCCGCAGCGGAAATGTATACATCAAAACGGCAAAATCCATCAATGCATTGTGGTTGGAAACCACGATGGCTTTGCCCCGTATGCGCCGGCCCTGCGCGGCGCGGTCTTCATAGGTGGTCTTTGGGCGGAAAACCAGCCACTGGGGCAGAAATCCCGTTATCTTGACAAACCACTGAAACAGAAAATATATCATAGCTTACCGATCCTCGGCTTCATAAATACGGTTAAGTCCCTGCTGGAGAACCGCCAGCGCCGCCACATTGACAAACAGCACCGGCAGAACCAGCGACGAAGCGATCAATACCCACAGGGGAATGCGCAGCGCAATTCCTTTCTGCTGCGCCACCTGCAAAAGCGTCTTTCTGGCTTTGAGCAGGAAGATGATCTGGGCAAAGGGCACCAGGCAGGACACCAGGAAGCCCACGACTGCGGGCCACCGCTTGCAATAGCGCTTGATCCCCCGCAGCAGCAAACCTGCCCATACAAAGCCAAACAGGAAGCCGGAAAGGATGGTCAGACCCACCTGTACAAAAATGATCTCGCTGCGTTCCTGCTTTTCCTCCAGATTTTCAAAGGCGGAAATGTCCAGGGAGGGATCCATCTGCTTCAGCTCCCGGGCCAATATGGAGGATTTGAAATCCCGCGGCAGCTTATATGCCAGGAAGAAGCCCAGCACACAACTGGCCGTCACGATAAACGGCACCATCAGATTGCCGAAATTAAACACCGCAGCGGCCACTTCCTCCGCAGTACCCGCCTGCCCGAAGAAATGGCGGTAGGCCACCTCGGCAGCCGACAGCGTACCCTCCGCCTCTGCCCAGACCAGGCCATGACCCTTGGCCAGGAATATGTTCTTCACATATTCGTACACCAAATTACCGGAAATGGCACCTACAATGGATGTGGTCACTGCGTTGCCGGCGAAGTACATGGCCGAGTGATTTTTGCCGGTGAGTTTTTCTTCCACGCCGGAGATCTGGGCCGGCATCAGATAGGGCATCATAAAAAACGCGCCAATGGCCCAACTGCCGCACACACCGCCCAAAATGCCGATGACCATCTTGGCGGTTACATGGCCGACGCCCAAAACATATCGGGAGCCGACGAAGAAGGTCAGGATCGCCACCGCAAACAGCAAAAGGCAGCTTTGATACACAGCCCGGATGCCGTAGCGGACCTTTGCCTTATTGAACATATACAGCATCACCGGCACCGGGCCGAAGGCGCAGGTGTTCAAAATGGCCATCTGCAGACCGTTGAGGCCCATGCCGCCGATGATCAATCCGTTCATGGACGCCAGAAACATCTGCAGACCGAAGAAAGTACAGCAGTTCACATACAGCCAGCGACGGAAGATACGGTTTTGAAAGGTAAGCTGCAGGCTTTGCTTTAAGGTCAGCTTTTCCTCCGACAGGCCTTGGTTTTCCGGATAGCCGTATTTTTCTCCCTCTTTGATCAAAAACAGAGGAATCACCATGGTAAACATCAGCGGCATGGTGATCCATATCAGCGTATCGATCTGTATTTGCGCGCCGGACAGGATCACAGGCACCAGAGCATATGCCAGGCAGTAGGTGATGGTATCAAAGAAGGACTTGTAGCCGGATACCCGCAGCCGCTGGGGTTCATCCTCGCATACCGCGGAGAAAGAACCGTAAAACGCGATCAGGCACATGGTATAGGCAGCGAAGAAGATCATGCTGAACACCGTCACCCAAATGGTGTTAAACAGCTTCGCCTCCGGACCGCCTACGGGAATCCAGCACAGAGCATAGCTTACCAGCATCGGCAAAAAGCACACCGCGATGGCGGGCCGGCGACGGCCCCATTTGGTGGACAGGGTATCGGTGATATGGGCAAAGGGAATATCGATGATGCCGTCGAAAATTTTACTGATGGCAAACAGGATCGGAAACAATGCCGGCAGAATATAGCACACGCCGGGCATGATGGCCTGGAATTGCTCGCCCATCTCCAAAGAAGATGGATTGAGGGCATCTGAATAGTAGGAGCCCATTAAGACCATGAGAAAATTAGGACCAAATGCGGAAAACGCAAAAAGAAACTCTTTCCATTTCGTGTTCAGTGATTTCATATAAAAACCTTCCTGTAACAAATTACGGCCTGCGCCGTTATTTGGTCAGATATGCGTGTAGCTGCGCCACCGTCGTCAGTTCCGCCGCATCTGCGGCCTCAATGCGAGCGCCCAACCGCTCCCGGATCAGGCCCAGCAGCGTATAGAAATCCATGCTGCTGCCACCCAGATCCCGGAAGAAATGGCTGTCCCGACCGATTTGTGTCACATCCTTGCCCAGGACTTCCGCGAACAGCGCCGCCAGTTCCTTTTCCAGGTCCGCAAACATGGCGCCGTCCTCCACGGTTGCCTCTGTAGGTGTGAACACCCGCAGCCCGCCGTTTCTCACCCGGGCCGCCACGCTCTTGCGTGACAGCTTGAATTCACCGGGCGCCAACAGCGCGTCCCCCGTGAAATAAACGGTGCGGATCACCCGATCCAGCTTTGCCTCGGCAATTTTTCGGGACAGATCCCGGGAAAGCGTCAAAATTCTTTGGGGCGAGAAGCAACCGGGCACCGATGCCACCACCGCGACCCGGTTATCTTCCTGCCTGAAAACACACAATTTATCAATACCCGGCGTGGCAATGGCCGCTTCTGCCAGGGTGGGATTGAGGTTTTCGCCATCTTCGCACACGATTAGATCGTCCGCCCTGCCGGTGATATAATACCGGCCATCCCGGTACTGGGCCATATCATGGGTATCGAACCATGCATCCTCCCGGGCATAGATCACTTCTCCGTCACAGAGAATACGGGCTGCGCGGGCCTTGCCCCGGGCCAGAAGATGGCCTTCGTCGCTGATGGCATATTCCATATTGCCAAAGGTGGTGCCCACAGAACCCAGATTGACCACTTTCTTTTTGTCCGATCTTTCCAGGGATGTAATGCCGATCTCCGTCATGCCGTAGCCATTGGCCAGATGATAACCCAGGCTGTTGAAAAAACGCAGGGTATCCGGTTCAATATGACTGCCGCCGCTGATCAAAAACTGGACGCTGTCGCCAAAAAGGCCTTCCCGCACTTCACGCATCAGCTTGCGGGCCAGCATATTGCCGGCAGAGCCATCCAAACGATTGATCAGCGCGGATGCTTTCATAAATTTCTGACTGGTTTTTTCGCCCCGGGCGCAGATCTTGGCCCAGGCTGCCCGATGCACCGCTTCCCACACCATGGGCACTGCAAAAATATGGGTCACCTTGTGCTTTTTCACCGTCCGCTGGATGGTGGCCGGATCCAAGTCCCGGGGGAACACGAATGTGCGGGAAAAGAACCCAAACCACAAATATACCGCGATAAAGCCGAACACATGGCACAGCGGCAGCAGCACCAGTTGCTTCAGTTCTCCCTCATAATGCCGCTTGATGCCGGGACAGGCCGTAATGATGTTGGCGCTGTCCAAAATCTGATAATAGAAGTTTTCACCGGTATAGGCGCACAGTTTTACATGCCCCATGGTGCCGGAGGACATAAACAGCACCTCATCGCCAAAGGGGCCCGGCTGCGCCGCGCCTTCTCCGGCCGGCAATTCCTCCCACAGCAGGGTCTGCGCCGCGGTGAAACGAACGCCGTCGCTGATGACGGCGCCAACCTGATAATCGGCCAACACCTGCTCCAGTATCTCCTTCGCCAGGCGGGTATTCATCAGCAGCGGCCGATAACCCGCCGCCAAAATCGCCCAGAACGATACCAGCCATTCCGGACGGTTGGCCATACACAATCCCACCATTTCCCCCTTTGGCACCGTCGCCAGAGCCGAAGCCACCGCAGGTACTGCGGACAGGATCCGGTTTTTGAATGCGCCATAGGTGATCTTGTTGATTCGGTAACCGTCGGTGGTCTCAACCATCACATTGTCCTGCTCGTCAAACATCAGTTCGAACAGCGATGCGAAGTTTTTCTCTTTTTCTTTGTACAAAGCAAGCTTATAGGCAACGTATTGCTCTACGCTGCGCAAGCCGTGAATATTCTGAAGCCTCATGGATCCGTTGCCTTTCTGCCGATCTTGTCGTTTTTTGTCGATTGCCATAGTTATATTACTTTTATCACATCTGCCCCCTTTTTTCAATAGGGAGTTTGTGACTGCACAGGCTGCATCCCCGGTTGCAGTATATTCAGATCCGCCTGGGGCGTCCACTTTTTTGCATCAAATGACAGGAAACCTGCGCAAATGATCAAAATCCCACCTGCTCGCCAATGTTCCGGCATTCCGCCGTCCCCCCCTTCTTCATAACCTCCCCGTTCCGGCAGAATGTTCTTGCACTTTTCTTTTTCCTTTGTTAAAATAGCGGTATACTGTACGCCTTTACGGCAAAATATCGCAAGGAGGATCTTTCATGGATTGGTTTATTCTGGGCATTGAACCCACAAAAGATAAAAAGGCCATCACCGATGCTTACCGGCAAAAGCTGCGTCAGACAAATCCGGAAGACAAGCCGGAGGAATTTAAGGCCCTGCGCAACGCCTACGAAGAAGCCATCGCTTTGGCTGACCAGGCAGATACCGAGCCGGTCCGGGACGAAAGTCCGGTTGGCCTTTGGATGAGAGCCATTGAAGAACTGTATTCCGATTACGCCGCCCGCATTGACCCCGCGCTCTGGAAAGAACGGATGGGCAGCGATGTGTGTATCGGTTTGGATACCCGCCCTGCCGCAGAAGAGGCTCTGCTGAAGTTCCTTATGGAAAACTACCATCTGCCGAGGGCCGTTTGGCAGGTGCTGGACGGCACTTTCCAGTTCAGCGCGCGGGCAGAAGAACTCTACGAGACCTGGCCCAGGGATTTTATCGATCACGCCGTACTTGCCGGCATCCGCTTCGAGCCTTCCCTGGCTTATGAACTGTTTACTCCCGGTGTAAACGGCAGGGATTGCGACGCCTACCGCAGGCTCTATTTCCAGGCCAATCAGGCCCCGCTGGAGGAGATCGACGCCATCCTGGCGCAGATGGATGGGCTGACTGAGCGTCATCCCTACGGTGAAGCTCTGCGTTATCGGCTCTATATGGAAACCGGACGGGAGCAGGAAGGCAAGGACGGTTTCCGCCAACTGGCAGAAGCCTACCCGGACAACGATTATCTGGTGATCACCTGGGCAGAAATATGCATGCGCGACGGCAATTGGGAAGAAGCCGAATGTCTTGCTTCCCGCATATTGCAAAACGATCCCCAGGCAGTCAAAGCCCAAATGGTCCACGCCCAATACCTGGCCGAAAAACAGCAGTATCACGAAGCCAAGGAATGCGGCTACGAGATCTACCGGCTCTCCGGGGAAAACCCCATGCTTCTGGAGCAGATCGTGGAACTGATCAAAGTGTGGAACCGGCAATTGATCTGCCAGCGGGAGGCTGCATACGAAGAAAACCCTGCGGACATCAACAACATGATCGAACTGGCCTGGTGCTACAGCCAAAATGACCGGATGGATGCGGCCATGGAACTGGCGAAAAAGATCGATCCCGACTATGAAGACGCCTACGCCTATCACAACCTGCTGGGCAAACTCTACCATAACTGCGGAAAGTTTGAAGATGCCCTGCCCCATCTGCAGGCCGCAGAAACCGTTCTGCGCAATACCGCCGACGACGGCACCAAGGAAACCAGGAAGCGGCTGGCAAGATTGCCGGAAATGCTGCAGATCCAGGGCAACTGTTTGGCGCAATTGGGCCGTCCCGCAGAAGCCAAGGAAAAATTCCAGCAGGCTTTGGAACTGGCGCCGGAGGATACGGAAGTGCTGTCGCTGATGGGCAAGATCCTGTTTGCCACCGGCGATTATGCCTATGCGGTGGATATTTTCCGCCGGCTGCTGGCACTGTCGCCGGGGGCCATGGTGGCCGAGCTGCTGATGGTGATGTGTCTTTATCGGAGCCATCAGGACAAAGAAGCCTTTGAGGCCGCCGATCACGCCATTGCCGTTCACGGAAATGACCTGACCTTGTATCTGATCAAGGCCCAGATCCTGATTCGCAACCAGCGTTTTCAGGACGCCCGGGAAATTCTGGACTTCCTCCGGGAAAATGACGCGCCTGCGGATGTGGCCATGGACTTTATCCAGGCTGAGCTGACGGATCTGGAGCAAAAGGATACCAAGTCCGCCTATGAGCAGTACCGCGCCCTGCAGCAGCGGGTGGAAGCCGGCGAAAATCTGCTTTGGAGCAGCGAACTATACTACCGTCTGGCCATTCTGGCAGGCAACCGGCTGGATATCAGCAAGGAAGCAGACCGCAAAACCGTTATGGATCTGATCGACAAGGGTCTGGAATACCAGGACCAGGATGGGGATCTGCTGCGCTATAAAGCCTGGATACTGAAAAAATGCGGGCTGCAGGAAGATGCCATCGCCATGTATCAGGCCCTGATGGAGAAATACCCCCAATCCGATGCGGCGCTGCAGGGCATTGCCGAAGCCTACTACGCGGACCTGAGCCGCTATGCCGCCCAGGCCCTTACTTACTATGAAAAGCTTTTGGAAACACGGAAAACGGCGGAGCTTTATTTCTATGCCGCCACCTGCAAGCGTCAGTTGGGGGATGCGGAAGGCGCAAGAGTCTATTACCTGAAGGAACTGGAAATGGATCCGGAAGATATCGACGCCTTCCAGGGTCTGGCTCTGCTCTGCGACAGACAGGGCAAGTATGACGAATCCCTGAAGCTGCTGGACCAGGGTTTGGCCATTATGGAAGAATATGACCGCGCCTTTGATCCCATGGTGGAGCACAAAGCCCAGATCCTGCGCCGCATGGGCCGATTTGCCGAAGCCCTTGCCTTTTTGGCAGACGCGGAAAAACGCTACCGCTTCGACAATGTATTCCAGCTTTCCTTTGATATCTGCTGCCAGGCCGGTTGGTGGGATCGGGCAAAGCAGGTGCTGCAGGCATGGAAACAGGCAAACCGCAATGACCCGGACCTGATGGTCGCTGCCGGTCGGCTGCATTTGCTGCAGGGCAAGCTTTTGAAAGCCACCTTCGCCATGGCTCCCGCCAAGCACAAGCTGCCCTATCGGCAGATCCATGATTTCCGGCTGCAGCTGGCGGAGTTGGAGCAGAATTATGCCCGGCAGGCGGAACTGTTGAATCTGCAGGCCAAATATGACCCCACCGATGACCATACCCTGTCGTTGCTGGCGCTGGCCTACTGGCATATGGGCAAAACCGCCGTGGCCAAAGGCGCCGCCTTGAAAGCATTGGCGCTTTTGGATAAAACCCTGACGCAAAATCTCACTGACGAACCGCTGTACCGCAGCCGCCGCAGCCTGATGCTGGCGATCTTGGGCCGGGCCGAAGAAGCCCGGGCAGAATTGGCCAATACCCGCAAGCTGCCGCTGTGTCACTTCTGTGAATACGGCAGCTGCAAGGACGCGGATATATACGAGGCGCAGATCGAGGAGATCCTGGGCAATACGGACAAGGCGCAGCAGCTCTTTGACCAGGGCAGAGCCAAATGGCCGGATGATCTGGACTTCCTGTCGGGCCAGCGCCGTCTGAAAAAGAAGGGAAGAAAGTAAATGCTGATCGGAATCGACTTAGGCACTACCAACTCCTTGGTTGCCTGCTTCCGAAACGGAACGGCGGAGATCATCCCCAACCGCCTGGGAGAGAATTTGACACCCTCTGTTGTCAGCGTGGACAGCAAGGGAACGGTGTATGTAGGCCGCTCGGCCAAGGAACGGGCCATGCTGCATCCCCTGGAAAGCGCCAGCGTCTTCAAGCGAAGCATGGGCACAGACCGGGAATACAAATTAGGCGATTGGACCCTCCGGGCGGAGGAGCTTTCCAGCCTGGTGCTGCGGAGCCTGAAAGAGGATGCGGAAAGCTATCTTGGCGAACCGGTGACGGACGCCATCATCAGCGTGCCTGCCTACTTTAATGATCTGCAGCGCAAGGCCACCAAGCGGGCCGGCGAGCTGGCAGGCCTAAATGTGGTGCGCATTATCAACGAACCCACCGCAGCCGCCATTGCCCATGGCATGGCAGCGGAACACGACGCCCGCTATCTGGTATTTGATTTGGGCGGCGGCACCTTCGATGTTTCCGTTTTGGAGCTGTATCAGCCCATTATGGAAGTTCACGCCATTGCCGGCGACAATTTTATCGGCGGCGAAGATTTTACGGATGTGCTGTATGGTCTGTTCCTGCAATGCGCCGGCGCTGCGCCGGAATCTTTGGATCTCAAAACCCGCAGCGAAGTGCGGAAAAGCGCCGAGGCTTGCAAATGCGCCTTTTCGGACAAGGACGAAATCACCATGTGCTGCGCCATCCGTGGGCAAATGCACATTATGCAGCTGACACTGGAAGAATACGAGCGGGCCTGCGCGCCCCTGTTGGACCGGCTGCGCAAACCCATCGAACGGAGTTTGAAGGATGCGGGGGTCAGCCTGCAGCAGATCGATCAGATCGTGCTGGTGGGCGGCGCCACCAAATCTCCCATTGTCCGGCGGTTTGTTACCAAATTGTTCGGACGCATCCCCTGCTTTGGCGTCAATCCGGATGAAGCGGTGGCGCTGGGCGCGGCCTTGCAGTGCGGCATGCGCTCCCGGGACAAGGAGATCCAGGAAGTGGTGCTGACCGATGTATGCCCCTTCACCCTGGGCACGGAAGTGATGGTGGACAACGGCGCATTTGAAGAACCGGGCCATTACCTGCCCATCATCGAGCGCAACACGGTGATCCCCGTCAGCCGCACGGAAACCGTATGCACCGCCCACGACGATCAGACCCGGATCACGGTAAAGATCCTCCAGGGTGAAAGCCGCATGTCGCAGAACAATCTGCTGTTGGGGGAATTGTCCGTTCCCGTGCCGGCAGGCCCGAAGGGCAAAGAAGCGGTGGATATCACCTATACCTATGATGTAAATTCTTTACTGGAAGTGGAGGTTTTCGTTCATTCCTCCAGGCTCCGCCGCAAGATTCTGATCCAGGGTAATCAAAGCCGTCTTTCCCAGGAAGAAGCGGAAAAACGGATGGAAGCGCTGCAATATCTCAAGCAAAACCCCAGAGACGAAGAGCCGAACCGTTTGGTTCTGCTCCGGGGTGAACGGCTTTACGAGGAAGCCACCGGCGAGACCCGCCGGGCCATTGATCGGGCCATGCTGGAATTCGACCGGGCGCTGAAAAAGCAGGACCGGGGGCAGATCCAGCGGGCCAGAGAAAAGCTGACCCAATTCCTCGACGAAATAGAACACGGCCAATAAACCTGGCGGGATCCGGCAACCAACCGGATCCCGCTTTTTGTGCTTTGCCCCTCCCCCACCGGTGACATTCTGCGGCTTCCGCTGTCATTGACGCAGGAATTATGTCATTTGATGCAAAGGGCATTGACACATTCTGCGCGGTACAGTAGGTTGGAGCCATCCCAAAGCCAAAGGAGGGCTCCCAATGAAGGTAACAAATCTTTGCAAAACCTATGCAACCAAGACCGGAGAAAAAGTACATGCTCTCAAGAATGTCAGCTTCGATCTGCCGTCTTCGGGTATGGTGGTGATCCTGGGAAAATCCGGGTGCGGCAAATCTACTCTGCTGAACATTCTCGGTGGACTGGATCGTTTTGACAGCGGTGATGTGGAATGCTTTGGAAAGAGTCTGATGAGTCTTTCTCGCAAGGAACTGGATAATTACCGCAATTTCTTCGTCGGCTTTGTTTTTCAGGAATATCATCTGATCCCCGAGTTGGATGTGGCCGAAAATATTGCCCTGCCGCTACAGCTGCAAGGCGAAACGGACACAGAAGAAAAAGTTAAGTCTGCATTACAGCAGGTTGGCATGGTAGGCTTTGACAAGAGAAAAGTCGAGGAGCTGTCCGGCGGTCAAAAGCAGCGGGTTGCCATTGCAAGAGCTTTGGTGAAGGACCCAAAAATTATTCTTGCAGACGAGCCTACCGGCGCATTGGATTCCCATTCCGGAGAGAACATTTTGAAAATACTCAAATGGATCTCACAAGAGAAGCTGGTTGTACTGGTGACCCATGACCGGGAATTTGCGGAGCAGTATGGCGACCGCATTATCGAATTGGCTGACGGCGTGGTAATGAGCGATAGCGACAGATCTTACCAGGAAACAGATACGGAAGAAAAAGCAAAGCTACAAAAATCTCGATTGCCCATCAAAACTGCATTTAAAATCGGCCGCAGTAATTTTCAGCACCACCGTAACCGACTGACATGGACGATTTTACTTTCCGTCATTGCGTTTTCGCTTCTGGCTCTTTCCTTATCCGTTGCGTTTTTGAATCCTGCCCATGTTTTTTGCCGGGAGATCATCCGCAGCGATATGGAATTAACCGCAATTTATAAACTCCATTGGTATAGGCCTGAAAATGTCGTTGATCAATCCTTAGATAGATTTCTGGGCGATGACGGCAGATATAACGAGGATGTTCCAATGACCATGGAAGATGTGGAATTTCTGAAAAGCCTAACAGGAAATTCATATTCATTGGTTTATACTGATCTGGTCTTTTCCTTTCAAGACTATATTGCAGCCTCCCTCAACCAACAAAATGAGGCCAGAAGGCAGAATCCCGAGATCTGCTATGCAAACTGTGCGGATGGATACATCGCCATGACCGAAGAAGAATGCGAAAAATTGGGATTAACTGTGATTGGAGAACTGCCGAAGAACGCAGGAGAAGTAGCTATTAACGAGTGCCTGTTCAATATCTTCGCGATCAAAGGATTGATAGAAGGCGGCACGATTTTTGAACTATCATCCTATGAGGATATTATTGGGCATAAAATTCCTGTCCATCCCGGGAGAATTATTTCTAATGGTCCGTATTATAGTTCTGATCCTAGTAGGATAAAAACAATTACTGGCGTAGTAATAACGGGATGTAGTCGCAAATGCTTCAACGAACACTATGCGCCCGAAGATAGATCAACATCACAAAACTGGGAAACTTATCACGAAAAAATCTTTGTCTGTGAGGACTATTTTGACGAATATACCTATGCTCTGTGCGCCATTCCACAGGACAGAACCGAACTAAAGGAAATGGTCAATTTCATTTTGGGGTACGAGGAGAATAATCTATCATATACGTTTGTAAACAAGTTGAGTGACGGTTTCTACGACTCTCTTGAGGCCGCTTCCTTGTTAAAAATGTTGTTCATATATTTAAGTGTTATCTTCTTGTTCTTTGCCATGTTGTTGCTTTCCAATTATATTTTTTCATCTATGCAACGGCAAACAAAGCAGATCGGCATTCTCTCCGCTTTAGGCGCTGGATTTGGCGATCTATGTAAAGTTTATGGAAGTGCAATCGTTGCACTGTGTTCTATGATTGCAGCCATTACACTAGTCCTGCAAGTTTTGACCACTGGCTGGTTTAATAATTACTTACAAAGCATCACACGTTATCTGCGATTTAGCCTTGTGCGTCTCAACTTGCCTGCTTCGCTACTGTTAATTGGGGTCATAGCAGCAGTCGCCGCCGCTGGCTGCTTGATTCCCCTCATCCACATCCGGAAATTCAATCCAACCGCAATTATCAATAAGGGGCAAATCAAATGAAGCTACGAAATGTTTACAGCACGCGCGTCACCCCGCGGGGCACATCCAAACTGCCCCTTAGGATCGCGTTCAAGATCGGCTGCAGTAACTTCAGGCATCACCGTTTTCGGTTGTTTTCCACCATCCTGCTGTTAGTGATCGCGTTTTCCCTGTTGGGTGTTTCCTTGACGGTTGCGTTTATGGATCCTGCGGAAGCTTTTGCTGAGGCTATGATCCGTGACGGTATAGAATTTTCGGCCATTTACAAGAAGGAACATTATGAAGATCCCAACAAAATTGATCAATCCTTAGACCAGTTCCTCGGAGAGCCATTAACACCCAGCCGTGAGTTACAAATGACCATGGAGGATGTAGAATTTCTGCAAAGCAAGTTTGGAAATTCCTATGCATTGGTTTACGGGCCTTACTCCCCCACAATCTGCTCGTTCCAAAATTCTGTTGCTGCCACTGTTACGCAAATTATAGAAGCTGGCAAGAAAAACCCGGATGCCAACTATCTTCCTCACGCAAATGGTTTCATTGCTATGACCGCAGAGGAATGCGAAAGATTGGGATATACCGTGGTTGGCAGATTGCCCCAAAACACCGATGAAATCGCCATCAACGAGTGCATTTATAATGTCTTCACCATTGCAGGCCTCATAGAGGATGAACAATTATACAAGATTTCTGCTTATGCGGATATCATCGGCCATAAACTTACGATCAGTATGGGCCTTCCTGGAGAAGGTGAATTAAAAACCATCACCGGTGTGGTGATCACAAGCTGTGACCGAGCATGCTATGCCGAGCACAACGAGCCGGCGGAAAGAGTTGATGGTTGGGATTGGGAAACTTACCACGACAAGATATTTGTTTCCCAGGACTATTTTGAGGAATGGACCTATGCATTATGCTCAACGCCTCTGAGTAAAGCGGAACTGGCAAACATGATCGGTTTTATTATGGATTCCAGCGATCCCCATGTACTTGGCGAATATTACACCATCACAAATCCGACTGTCTACGGTTGTTTTTCGGGCGTATCTCTGGCTTCTATGTCTAAAATGCTGGCGCTGTATTTGAGTATTATATTCTTGTTCTTTGCCACTTTGCTGCTGTCTAGTTTTATCTTTACTTCCATGCAGCGACAGATGAAACAAATAGGCATTCTCTCGGCATTGGGCGCCGGGTTTAAGGATTTATGTATTGTTTACGGCAGCGCGATTGTGGCAATGTGCGGTGTGATTGCCGGCATTACATTGATCGTCCAAATCTTCGGCGTTGGCTGGTTCAATGCATTCCTCAGGACAGAATCCCGAAGACTTACATTTGACCTGGTATCCTTCAGTCTGCCCGCCATACTGATTTTGGTTTTGATTATGGCGGTAGTCGCGTTTGCCAGTTGCTTCATTCCCCTTATCCATTTGCGGAAGTTGGAACCCACCACAATTATCAATAAAGGTCAAATCAAATGAGAGTACAAAATATTTGCAAAACCTACCATACCCAAACCGGAGAAGAGGTACATGCCCTCAATGGCATCAGCTTCGATCTACCGGAGACCGGCGTGGTGGCAATCCTGGGCAAGTCCGGCAGCGGCAAATCCACGCTGCTGAATGTTCTGAGCGGCTTGGATCGCTTCGACAGTGGAGATATCCAATGTTTTGGCAAGAGCATGAAAAATTTCTCTGCCAAGGAGCTGGATCATTACCGCAATTCCTGCGTTGGCTTCGTTTTTCAGGAATACCATCTGATCCCGGAATTAAACGTTGGCGACAATATTGCCCTTGCGCTACAACTGCAGGGGCAAGCCGGCGCAAAAGAGAAAATCCATGCTGTACTAAAGCAGGTGGATTTGGAGGGCTATGAAAAGCGAAACATCGACGAACTATCCGGCGGACAGAAGCAGCGGGTCGCCATTGCCCGGGCCTTGGTGAAAGACCCCAAAATCATTTTCGCCGACGAACCCACCGGCGCATTGGATTCCCACACCGGCGAAAGCATTCTGCAGATACTCAAGAAAGTGTCTCAGGAGAAACTAGTGATTTTGGTGACCCACGACCGGGAATTTGCGGAAAAGTACGGCGACCGGGTCATCGAATTAGCCGATGGCGTGGTGATCAAAGACAGCGGCGCAGATTATCGGTTTACAGAAGTCGAAAAAGAAATGTCGCTGCGCAAATCCCGGATGCCCATCCGAAGCGCCCTAAAAAATCGGCTGCAGCAACTTTCAGTATCATCCCATTCGGCTGATTTCCACGGTGGTACTGTCTGTGATCGCGTTTCTAATGCTGGGTGTTTCCTTGATTACCAGCAACGTAACCTACAGCGATTTTATATATGATTATCTGTGTGCGAAGAATGTTACATCCTCCATACTGATGAAGTATGAAAATGACATGCAGGGTTGCTTTTCAAAAGAGGAGCTGGCCGCTCTCCGCCAGCAGTTTCAGGCAGATATCATGCCCATTCGGTACAAGGATATCCTGTTAGACGATTATGACGGGCTGGAGGATGTGCTGCCGTACATGATCGTCCAGGTTTCCGGAGAAAGCCTTGCCTATTTGCGTATGCCCTACGAAGGCCGGCTGCCTGCTGCTGAGAAAGAGATCGCCATATCCAAAGCATTGGCAGAAGCTCTGGATGCCGAAAGTGCGTTGGATAGGAAGCTAAATATCCACGGAACAGAATACCTCGTCACCGCCGTTATCGACACCGGCGAAGATAGTGGCGACGGCATTCCCATGCAGAACGCCCTGTTTGTCTGCGATGTGGATCTGTTCAATCAAGGCGAAGATATATTGCTGGAGCCTGCCTGGGGGCTGCATATCATCGACAGCCGTCCCATCAGCATTTCCAAAATCATCAAGGACACCGCTTCTGTACAGAAGTATGTGCTGCAGGAAGGCACCGACGGCATCTACCTGCCGATTTCCATGATTCCCGTTGTACTCAACAGCATTTCCTGCACCATTGAATATCATGGAACCTATTACCGCACATACGCGCAGCTGTTTGACGCGATCCTCCGGGAAGAAGCGGACATGGAAGATATGCAGGCCACCTATTTGGCCACCTTTGAAAAACTGATTGCGGATTATGATCTGCAGCCGGATTTTCGCTATCCCTTCAAAAAGGCCGAATTTGGAGTTGCATACGAGGTTTCCGTGAACGGTTTTTACTTCCAGGAAAATCCCACAGCCGACGATTCTGCCCGGGAGCTTATGATGCAGGACCAGCTGTTTGACGCCATTCGCTCCAGCATAGAAGGACAGTGCGATATGATTATCGTTCCTGTCAACGAAGGAATTAAGCATTATCTCAACAAAGATGCTGCCATCCAGGCAGTGGATCCCATCGTGTCGGAGCTGCTTGCAAGAGAGAACAACATCGCCGTGTTCACCGAGATCGCAGAAATTCTGTCCATCATCTTTGCCGTGTTTTCTGCGCTTCTGCTGGTGACTTTTATCAGCCAGAGCCTGGCGGATAAGACAAAGACCATCGGCATCCTGCGAGCCTTCGGCAGCGACAACCTGGGAATTTTGCAGATCTTCCTATGGGAAGGCCTGACCATTGGCATTGCGGTTTTTCTGATCTCAACTTTGTCCCTTTTCGGTGTGTGCGCTATCCTAAATGCCCTGTTTGCGGACTTGATCGGCTTTGCTGTAACGTTCTGGCGCATGGACATGCTTGTGGGATGCTACTTATTCCTACTTTCCATCGTGTTTTCCTTCATCGGCTGCGTAATGCCCATCATCAAGCTGGTGCGCATGCACCCCACTGAGATCATTCGCTCGGATGTGTAAGCAGCCTGCAAAGCTTGGACAGCATGGACTGGTATGGAATTGAATAAGAGGGAAAAAAGTGGTATCATATGCATTAGAGCGGACGAGAAAGGATATCACAATGGGAAAGGTAAAGTACAGCGAAGAAATGAAACTCCAGACCGTCAAGTATGTACTTGAGGGAGGAGAGAAGGTTGAGATCCTAAAAAAATCCCTGCACATCTTTATGCAACCACGGGAATGAAATGTGAAGCGATCTTCGTAAACAGTGCACTGTATTCCGTGAGAAAGATGTGCGAGGCCCTGAGGGTCAAGCAGTGCCAATATTATCAGTGGATCCGACAGCGAGCCAACCGCGAGAAAAGAAGGAATTGATATTCCGGAGACAGTATGCTACAATAGAAGAGGTAAAGACGGATCTATATCGCTACATAGAACTTTTTTATAACAGAAAACGTCTGCACAGCACACTGGGCTATATGAGTCCTGTGGCATACCGTTTGGCATTCATGCAGTAAACCACACCAAGCCGGCGCTGCGATGATTCTGTTTTCGCCCCGCTGTGTGCTGCTTTAAACAGAAAAAACGCAAGAAAAGGCAAAGCACAGATGCCCTTTCCTGCGTAAATTTCCAGTTCTGTGCGAGATAGTCTAATGCATATGGTTGACGTTTTACTATCTTATATTTTTTCAACCAATCCAACAGTGAAATAATTTACTTGGCGATAACGAGGTGAAGATTTGACAAATGAAAAAAATAATCTCTTTTGTGATGTTATGTATTGTTGGGATTTTGCTAGGGGCATGTGTACAAACTGACAAAAACAACATGGTTTATGTCGAGCAGGAAATTGTGTTATATCCAACATTAAACACTACATATAGCTACAGTGAAGTGCGTGATTATATATACCAAAAGAAATCCCAAAAGCCATTTGCAGTAAAATTTCAAATACAGGCGTACAAGAGTATAAATGGGATTGATTACACGGTGATCCGAACAGATGAGGGCTTGTGTCTCATATTGTTTGGAACCGAGGATGCAAGAGGTAACATTTTAAAGATTGTTTTTTCGGATAATGATGCCCAAGAGCATATTAAAAGCCTTGGGGAAGGCGCAACATTGACTGATGTGAAAAACGCAGATCCCAAGGGCGATTATAGCACAGTTGAGGCTGACGGGGTCCGATTTCCCATAATTTCTTATCATTATTTTGAGAATGGTGATTGTTATTGCATTGAGTATTCTAACGGACAGGTTGTTGAGATGGTAAAATTCACGATATAAATGTGATTGGGCGCGTCAAGAAATTGCAATTCCTCGGCTTTCGAGTTTAGTTGTAGTACGATTTATGACCTTGCTACAGCTGCTATAGACGTGGTTGTATGATCTTCAAATGAAAATAGAGATAGCCTCACAACAACTAGTCACCGCCATGACAATCACAAAAATAATGATTATCACGGCGAGAACCACCAGCGCAACCCATCCGCCTGCGGCGATGGCCTCAGCAATTTCTTCAACCGTAGCAGCGACGGCTTTTGCCGGCGCTGCGATGATTCTGTTTTCGCCCCGCTGTGTACTGCTTTAAACAGAAAAAACGCAAGAAAAGGCAAAGCACAGACGCCCTTTCCTGCGTAAATTTCCAGTTCTGTGCGAGATAGTCTAATGCATATGGTTGACATTTTGCTATCTTATATTTTTTCAACCAATCCAGGAAATGTCTGGGAGTCTGCGGTTGTTTATATTTACTGTGAAGATTACGACAACACCAAAATAAACTGTTATAGAAACAACTATTTATAAAAGGAGACAACCATGAAAAGAACATTATGGAGTACTATGCTGCTGTTTTTGCTTTTATGTAATTTGTGTCCGAACGTATATGCGATGCAAGACGCGTCTATAATAGGCGAAGAGGAAACGATGAGCGCAGAGAAAACTGTTTTGGACGTGCTTACAGAGGTTGCGGATGAGCAAAGTTTCCAAGAACTGTTGTTTTCTGATGACGCAGTTGCCGATGAACTTAAAGACTACTCCATTGCCGGCAAACCAATAATATTAGCTTTTCGCACAGTTCTTTGCAAACTTTCGCCAGATGACCCAGAAGGCGATATCAGAAAAATATGGAATGAAGAAAAATATGGTACGATCCTTATAACTGCGGTTGAAAATGATGTTAGTGAGGATGGCGTTTCCTTTTTTGTACATTATCCTTCTTATGTGCTTACCCCAGGCATGGCAGGCACCACACGGAGAATGGATTCTCTATCTTTACAGCAATATCAAGGCATGGAAATAACACTGAATGGGTCTGCGCAACAACAGTTCTGTGGGAATCAGCACATGATAAATTATGTGTTGTTTTTGGGGGAAGGTAATTACTTTGATCCTGCTCGTGCGGTGTATTTTACTAATGGCGGTGTATTTGTGCGCGTTTTTTGGGGCGAATCTTATAGGGAATACACTTGGAAGGATTATGCAGAATACTACAATGCTTATGTAGAGTATGAGGCAAAACTAGCAGACGAATTGTATGGCTCAGCATCCGGATACGGTGGGTCCTTCATTGATTTTATCGATAACATTTATCCCACACTTGGCGAGGAAGATACGCAGACAAATCCCGAAAAGCCTACATATACCTGGGCATACATACTTGGAACATGCCTACTTGTATGCGGTGTTGTAACTGTTGTAGTAATTAGAAAGCAAAAGACATCTGCCTCGGCTCAAAGGGAGCATGTAAAAGAATAAAATACTAATGTGGGAAATGGCAGGCTAAAGCCAGATAATATTTTGCGTCTCCAGTAGAATGTGTAGTTGTCTGCTAATGTTTTGGAACCGGAGCAGTTTCTTTGATTGCATTCAAAATGATACCACTAGAAAAAACTACAGAAATGTAAGTTTCTAACAACCGATTACTTCCATGATAATTACAAAGATGATGATTATCACGGCGAGGATCACCAGCACAACCCATCCGCCTGCGGCGATGGCCTCAGCAATTTCTTCAACCGTAGCAGCGACGGCTTTTGCCGCCGCTGCTATTGCCTTTGCCGATCAATAAAGTAGCCCAGGTCACGAAATGTGACCCGGGCCATTTTGTTGGTTAATCAGTTAGTAAACTTCGGCGGATTTACAGGATTCCCCGCAAAAGCATTTGGACCGGGATCAGAAAGAGAGAAGTACATCTTCGCCGCCTTGGTGGTACCAAAATCCTGGTTGGAGCCGGAATTCTGTACTTGATTGAACGCATCCCGGAACATCTGGTTGTGGGCTTCCTCCCGGTTCAGCAGGAAGTCGATGGTTTCCCGCACCTTCTTATCGTTGATCTGGCGGTACAGGTATTCGTAGACCACCTTCGCCCGCTGCTCCGACGCAATATTGCTCAAAAGATCCGCGCACAGATCGCCGGTCACCGTCACATAGTCCCCCGTCCAGGAATAGCCGGACGCGTTGATGAGGCCCGGGTTCAGACCGAGGATCACATGGCTCTGGATCTCGCCGGAGGGCACCTGCGCCGCATCCACATCGTGACCGTTCAAAAGATTGATGGTCTGGGCCACCATCTCCATATGCCCCAGTTCTTCTGCCGCAATATCCAGGAACAGGTCCTTGATCTTGGGATCCTTGATACGGAAGCTCTGGGACATATACTGCATGGCAGCTTTCAGCTCGCCGTTGCCGCCCCCAAGCTGCTCCTGCAAAAGCGCCGCGTACTGGGGATTGGGACGCTCGATCCCCACCGGATGAAATAACTGTTTTTCGTGCTTGAACAAGCACACCACTCCCTTCGCTGTGATAAGCTTATTCTTCCATTTCCTGCCTGAAAATATACATACGGCTACTTCAGCAGCTCCAGGATTTGCCGGATATTTTTCTTACCAAAGGAAACCTTTTCATTATTGATCACAAGGCATGGCACACTCATAACATTGTATTGATTTTTCAGATTCTCAAAATGGTGAATATCATACACATGGGCCGTCACATTTGGATTCTCCGCGGCGATCCGCTGGGTTGCGACGACCAAATCGGGACACATCGTACAAGAGAGTGTAACCAGTATCTTCATATCTACCGCTTCTGTGATGGCTTCAATCTGCCGTTTTATATCCTCATCAATTGTCTGCCCGGGACCGGCGGCATTATATAATCCCAATACAAAAGAAGTAAATTCGTGACCGCTGGGAACACCGTGAAAGGCAAGGCCGGTCGGTGTGCCGTCGGTCAAGCACACTTCCACACGAGGCGCAAAATCTTCGGATGCTTGCCTATCTGCAACTTCCATCGTCAGCTTATCGGAAAGTGCCGCCAGCGCCGTGATAAACTGCTCCAGTTCTTTCGATACCGGACGGTTGTCCAGAGAGAGTTTTAACAAAAGCGGTCTTTCCATTCGGGTAAAGACCGCATCCAATTGCTGCCGCATTTCCTTCGTAAACAGTTCATCTTCCCTTGCAGATCCCTTCGTTTCTGCGGTAACAGACGGACTGCTTTTCTTTTGAATGGGCGCATCTGCCTGCAGACCGGTTCTTCTGTGAAGGTCAGCCACATATTTTTCCATTTCCGTAGCAGCAAGTGCACCGTCACTGGTAGCGGTCACCACCTGCCGCAAGGGCTTGATGCATACATCTCCCGCTGCGTAAACACCTTCTGCACTGGTTTTTTGCGACGCATCAGTAACGATATACCCCTGTTCGTTCAGTTCCACGATACCTTTGACCGTTTCCGTGGCAGGTGCATATCCGGCAAACACAAAGACACCAAAAGATTCCTTGTGCTTGACTTCCGTCACCTCTCCGGTGGCGGTATTTTTATACCGGGCATAGGTCAGGCCGTTCTCGCCGGATACTTCCTCCAAAACGGTGTTGGTCAGAACTGTGATCTTCTCGTGTTTTTTTGCCTGGTCAGCAACGGATGCGGCGCAGGAAAAATCATCCTTGCGGATAAGGATGGTTACATGCTTCGCAAATTTCGTCAGAAACACACTTTCCTCTGCCGCAGCATAACCGCCGCCAACCACGAAGATCTCTTTCCCCGTAAAAAACTCCCCGTCACAGGTGGCACAGTAGGCAACGCCCCGGCCTTTGTGTTCTTCTTCTCCCTTAAAGCCAACTGTTCGAGGATGGGCACCGGTTGCAAGCAGAATACCAAAGCAACGGTAGTCTCCTTTACCCGTATGCACTGTCTTGATATCCCCTGCCAGTTCAACGCCGGTTGCTTCTGTCAGCAGGAATTCCGCGCCAAAACTTTCCGCCTGCTGCTGGATGGTATCGGTCAAGGCTTTGCCGCTGGTCTTGGCAATGCCGGGATAGTTGACTACCTCATGGGTGATGGCGATCTGCCCACCAAACTGCTCTTTTTCCAGCACCAGTACCCGATACTTCGCCCTCGCAAGGTAGAGGGCGGCGGTCAGCCCCGCAGGGCCACCGCCGACGATGATAACATCATATAGATTTTTCATAGTATCCTCCCTGCATTGACTGGAAATGTTACGTTACCGAGCGGTACCCAAAGGTGTAACAAACATTGACCAGCCAAGCACGAATTAGCTGTCGGCCTTGCCGACTTAAAGCTGACCCACCAGATCCAGGCTGGGTTTCAGCGTCTCGGCACCGGGCTTCCAGTTGGCAGGGCAAACCTGATCACCGTGAGCGTGAACAAACTGGCAAGCCTGTACCTTCCGCAGCAGTTCCTCGGCGTTCCGGCCTACATTACCGGCGGTCACCTCATAACCCACGATCTTACCCTCGGGGTTGATGATAAAGGTGCCGCGCTCGGCGAGACCGTCTGCCTCGATCAGCACCTCAAAATCCTTGGATATACTGTGAGTAGGGTCTGCCAGCATGGGATAATTGATCTTCTTGATGCGCTCCGAGGCATCGTGCCATGCCTTGTGGACAAAATGGGTATCGGTAGACACAGAATAGACCTCACAGCCGATGGCACGGAACTGCTGGTACTTGTCCGCCAGATCCTCCAATTCTGTGGGACATACGAAGGTAAAGTCCGCAGGATAGAAGAAAAAGACGCTCCATTTTCCAAGGATATCTTCCTTGCTTACAAACTTAAAATCATTTTCGTGGTAGGCATAGGTGCGGAAATCGGAAATTTCCTTGTTGATCATAGACATATTACTTCCTCCATAAATCGTGTTGATTGCAAAATGCGTAAACGGCCCGGACTTCGTCTCCATTGCAAATAGAGAACTTAGCTCTTGGCTTATCGTCCGGATCAAGGTGGGCATACTGAATACCGTGTTCTGTTTCCATACACACCCATTCAATATAGTGCTCTGCGGTCATGGGATGCTCCACGGAGCCTACCGTTACATGGACAGTATTCCTCTCCACCTCATATACAGGGATATGCTTCTCCCCGGACGCTTCGGTTGTGCCGGGAATCAGTTCCTGCATTTCTTCTCCGCAGCAGTAGACGGGAACGCCTTTATCCCGGATCATCGCAACGATGTTGCCGCAATGTTTGCAAATCAAAAACTTCTGTTTCATGTTCGATCCCTCCTATAAGGGAGTGTGTCCAGGTAAAAACAAATAATACAAAAAAGTCTGGACATACTACCCCAAAAAGGATGTGAAAAGATGGCATACAAACGAGGATTTATTCCATATGCATTGGCCGCGCTTTTAATTGGTTTAGTCGGCGGCTTTTCCACGGTTTTAGGCCCGGCTTTTGTGCAGGATATTGGGATTGCCTACAATAACACCACTTGGACTGCCCTTGCGCAAGCCATGTCCACCGCAGCCTGCGCGCCGATCCTCGGCAAAGTTGGTGATGTGATCGGACGCAGAAAGACTTTGCTTTTAGGCATTGCTGTATTTACCCTGGGAAATCTGCTGTCCGCCCTTGCGACCTCCCTTGTGTTTATGATGGTGTCCCGATTTATCGTAGGCATTGGCACGGCCGCAATGGGGCCTGTGATCCTTGCCTATATTGCGACAGAGTTTCCCCAAGACAAGATCGCAAAGGGATTCTCTTTGTATATGCTGCTTTCCAGCGCCTCTGTTATCATCGGTCCAACCATTGGCGGTCTGATTGTTTCCTCTTACGGATGGCGCACGATGCTGTGGGTATGCGTTGCCATCTGCGCCGCTATTTTTGCCGGATGTGTTCTCACTTCCCGGAATCAGATATCTGTAAAAAGGCCGCTGCAGAATTTTGATGTGTCCGGTGCTGTGCTGATTTTGATCTTCTTCAGCCTGCTGCTGTGCGTTCCCTCCTTTGGGCAGAATTTTGGGTGGACATCCAGGGCATTTCTAGGGGTACTGCTAGCGGCGGTCATTAGCTTGATTTGCCTGATCGCAGCTGAGAGAAAAGCTGTTCACCCCATCCTGTCCGGCAGTTTTATGAAGCGAAGTGCATTTATCCTCAGTGTTCTTGCCCTGTTTTTGACCCAGGGGCTGATGCAGGCCAATATGACCAATACCATCGTCTTCGTCAATTACACCCAACCGGATAACACCGTCATTTCCGGCTATGCCATTTCCGTCATGTATATCGGTATGTCTTTGGGCGCAATTATTTTGGGACCGCTGGCAGATAGGTTCGAACCAAAACGAATCCTTACAGCTTCCTTCCTGCTTACCGGCATCGGCTGTGGAATTCTGCTGCTGTTCACAGAGGTCACTTCCGTCTTTTTGCTGATGGCATCCCTTGGCGTTCTTGGCTTCGGTCTGGGCGGAAACGGCACCATCTTTATGAAAGTTGTCCTGTCCGGATTGACACCCCAGGCGGCAGGCGCAGGTACAGGAACCTACGGTTTGTTTCGGGATCTGGCCGCGCCTTTTGGCGTAGCCGTGTTTGTCCCCTTATTTACCAATCAGATCACAGGAAGAATAGCAGCAGGCACATCGGAGCCTGCTGCAGCCGTTGCGTCCATTCATTTTCTGGCGATAGCGGAGATCCTGTGTGTTGCATTGGGCATTGTGGCAGTTCTGTTTCTGCCAAAACGAAACGTTATAAAGGAGACCTGATATGAGATTGCAAAATAAAGTCATTCTGGTAACCGCCTCCACCCGGGGAATCGGTTTGGCTATTGTAAAGAAATGTGCGGAAGAAGGTGCCAGTGTTTATATGGCTGCCCGGGATATGGAACGGGCGCAGCAAATCGCAAGCACATTGGATGGCGTAAAATGCGTGTACAACGATGCCACCAAGCCGGAAACTTTCACCACGATGGTAGAAGATGTGGTACTGGATGCAGGCCGTATCGATGTGCTGGTCAATAATTTCGGCACATCCAATCCCGGCAAGGATTTGGATTTCGCCCATACAGATCCGCAGGTATTTTTGGACACAGTTAACTTGAACTTGAGAAGCGTCTTTATGGCAAGCCAAGCTGCAGCCAAACATATGGCAAATCATGGCGGCAGCATCATCAATATTTCCTCCGTGGGTGGTCTGGTGCCCGATATCTCCCAGGTTGCCTACGGAACCAGCAAGGCAGCAATCAACTATCTGACCAAACTCATTGCTGTCCATGAAGCCAAGCATAACATTCGCTGTAACGCCGTCCTTCCCGGTATGACCGCAACGGAGGCGGTCGAAAAGCATCTGTCGGACGAGTTTCGGAATTTGTTTATGCGGCATATTCCTTTGGGCCGTATGGGCCTGCCGGAAGAAATCGCGGAAGCTGTGTGTTACTTTGCCAGCGACGCATCTGCTTATACCACCGGGCAAATTCTCACGGTCTCCGGCGGATTTGGCCTGGCAACGCCGGTCTACGGCGACTTCGTAAACAAAACAAACCGCCGATGAAAGAATCTGCCGCCGGACGGCATCATTCGATACCCCCCGGCGGCAGCTAAAAATAGGTCGTAATCAAACAGACATCTCGTAATCATAGTGCAAATGCAATGTATTTTTTTCATACATTAGCATAAATAATCGGATCATTTATAGTCATGGCTATCCTGTGTACCTGCTCTTTAAGAAACTATTATCATTATAGCGCACTCTCTTGTCGAATTCTATGCTAAACTGGGTATTTCTTGTTCCCACAAGTTATAGCACATCATCAAACTATCTTCTTCCTAAACAATCTGGCGGGGCGGTGGCCGGCGCCTTCTGTGTATTCGTCGGTCTCTTCCACAAAGTCTGCGATCTTGCGGCGGAAGTTGGCGGTCAGCAGCGAAATGCCCAGCAGAGTTTCCTGCACTTTCTGCAGAGCAAACAAAGTGAATTTTTCCGGCAGGAAAGCAAACACAGTTTCCATCTTTTCGCCCTCTTTGCGCAGTGTGTCCATGGCACTGGCCAAAATGGATGCGTGATCGAATGCAAGACCTTCATTTTCCAAAATGGTGAATTGGGTCTTTGTGGTGGCGGAAGACGCCGCCTGCAGCTTTGCCGATAGC
The DNA here is from genome assembly GCA_015068155.1 of Oscillospiraceae bacterium. Classification (GTDB taxonomy): domain Bacteria; phylum Bacillota; class Clostridia; order Oscillospirales; family Oscillospiraceae; genus Faecousia. Next base: position 41,395 of record SVLC01000004.1, read on the forward strand.
ACGGTCTCTCCGTTTCTCATCTGCAAATGCCAACAATCTTTGCTTATTTTCTGGAAGGACAGCTCAAACCATTGGGCATCCGCAGCATCGGAGCCGCCAAAGATTTTCGCATCCTCTTCGGCGATTACGGAGGCATAGGCATGAGAAATGATCCAGCCTCTGGGGTCTCGCTCCGGCCGGCTGAAGGTATCGACCCACAGCATGGAAACAGGAGTCAGATTGGTTTCCTCTTTCAATTCCCGGAAAGCACATTCGTCGATGCTTTCGCCTCGCTGTAAAAAACCACCCGGCAACGCCCAATGATCCTTGAAGGGATGGCCACCGCGGCGGATCAGCAACACACATAGCTTCAGCTCCGGGCTGGCTCGGTAGGCTTCGCTTTTGACAGTGCGCAAAGAAAATGCCGCAATATCTGTAGCGATGGAAGGACGATCATAGCGATCCTGGGAGTAATTTTGCAAAAACTGCTGTTCATTCATCGCGCTTCACTCCTATGATATATTCAAGCTGATTATATCATCAGCAAAATGTGATGTCAAGATACATGCGGCTCTGCCAAATCAGCGGAGCCGCATTTGCCTTTATACTACCAGGTAACCCCTTTGGTCAGCAATTCCAATGGTAACCATGGCGCCGGAATTGAATTGCAGAAAATCCTGCTCCATACCATCGCTGAAGATCACGCCGTTTTCCGGCATATGGGATACGATTTGCAGCGGCGTTTTAGCGGTGATTTGGCCGAAGACCATATCGGCACCGGTGGAGGCGCTGGGATAGGGCTCCCGTACAGTATAGAAGAGCACGGATGCCGATCGGTCAATAGGATGGCCTAACTCCATGGGAGCGGGGATGCCATAGAATTTGGCGATCCCCACAGCGCCAGTAAGAACACTTTTCAGCCAACCGGTTGCTCCTAATCCGGTGGACACAATGACACCGCTGGAGCTTTGGTTTTCCCTTGCGCTGCCCTGGCTGATCTCATAACGAGCAGAAGCATGGGTCTGCCTGCCGACAAACAGGTCGTTAACAGCCCGCAGCATTTGCCCGTCATTCAGCGTGGCCTGGGCCAGAGTGATGGATTGTACATTCCTGGATTGGTGGAGCACTTCGGGTAAGATCTTGCTCAAATCCTCCGGGAAGAAGGGTAGCAGCTTGCCGTCCCAACGCTTGGGGTCCGGGTTTACGCCGATGAGCGGCTGCCCATCCAGCAGATATTTCAGCACATTTGCAACCAAACCATCCCGCCCCAAAGCTACCACAATGTCTTGCTTTCCAAAGAGATAATTGGGAACCAGATCCCGGTCCAGCACCTGTACTCTGCCAAAGGCCTGCAGTGCGGAAAGGGCGGTATGCATAGCGCCTTGATAGATTTCGTGCTCCAATCTGTAATCCGCGAAGTCACCGCCATTGTGGCTGATGATAAATTCAGCCTGCCCATAGGTGTTGTAACGGCAGATCAGATCTTCCAATCGCGTCCGCTGGGTGACAAGAATGATCTTTTGGCTGCTGTCCGTCATACTACCTGCCGTCCTTTCAGACTCTCCAATAAATCGGGCGTAATGTTCAGTGTGCCAATCTTGCCTGGATTCGCTGCCAGCTGATGGAATGCCTGGGCAATGATCTTCTCCGGCTCCATGCTCATGGTAGCCAGGGCCACCAGTACATCAGCGCTGAGTTCGTTATAGGCCTGCATAACGACTCGGATCCGGTAAGCCTCTGCATCGGCATCCTTTTTAGCGTTGGCTAGCCGAAGGTCCGTCAGTTCCTGGCGCTTGCGCTCCAATGCGATGGCTGCATCCAATCGCATTTGCTCCTGCTCGGTAGCACTGCGGACTTCGATCTTCTGCAGTTCTCCTTCGCCTTCCAGTTCCAACCGCTTGGTTTGCAGTTCGGTTTCTTTGATGACCTTTTTCTTTTCTTCTACACAAATTTGGGTATTCAATTCATTTTCCTTGACTTTTCGCTCCTGCTCAATGGAGGCGTTGCGGCGGTCATAAATGGCATCATCGGACTCCCGCAGGATATCCTCTCTTCTTTTGGCCTCCAGCGCGCGGCTTGTTTCCGGGTTGGCCCTAATTTTCAAAATAGAGCAACCGGTAACGGTTACGCCCAAGGCTTCACATTCTTCGTTTTGCTCCATTTCGGAGAGCACCTGGTCTGCCAGGGAGCGGCTGGCCTGGATGGCCTCCGTAAGCCCCATAGCGCCGATATGGCTTTTCACCAGTACATGAGCCAAGTTTACCATCCGCTTGGATAGCTTTTCCATAGGCCGATCCACATAAGCGCCGTTTCGCAGATTGACTGTGAAATCCAATGCTGCCGCAGCCTTTTCAAAATCCGCAATACGGCAGGTGAGCTGGCCCTGGACTGTAACGGTCTGGAAATCCTGGGTGGTTTCCTCGAACATGAAGTCGATGTCCGTGCCGGAGATGGGGAGAACACAGGCCGAGGTACTGTGAGCCCAAAAGAAGAATGCAAGACCTGCGCCCTGGGCAACGAGCTTACCCTTCTTGTATCGGAGAACATATTGGTTGGGAGAAAATTTCATGTACATAATTCAAACCTCCTGTTTATCGTTGTGAGTGTGCGTGGATTTTCTGCTATTGCCGTCTGGATAGTGGCCCATAGTAATCACGCCTTTCTCTTTTTGTTGTTTTGATATTATCATAAAGATAATAAGAAGTCAAGGGGGTTTTATTTTTTTTCTTTTGTGGGAGTAGATGTCATAGGAGGATAGGTTTTGCGCTTACGATTCTTCATCTAAGGGAATGTACAACCATTACTTTAGGTTTTGTTTTGGCTCCACCCCAACTATTGATATGGAACCCACAAAAACTGGGCCCCGCATTTCTGCGAGACCCAGTCTTTCTTAACTTAGTGACATTGCTTTATTGGGTGTGGCCCAAAATCGGCTTTGCCGCATTTTCATTTTATGTTATAAAGTTAAAAAATCCCGGCATTCATAATGAATACCGGGTGTTTTTATGGTTGCGGAGGCAGGACTCGAACCTACGACCTCCGGGTTATGAGTGGAGATATTCTGAACTTTTTTAACCAAAAACTCCTTGTTTATTTGCGAAAAACTAAAAATAATTAAACTTATTTATCGAATAATAAAATCCGTTTTCCCCAATTTTAAGAGTTTCTTCCCCAAATCTTCCCCAAGGACTTTTTCAAAAAAGTTCGGAATTTTACAGTATTGACAGGATCCCTCAGCGGACCGCAACACTACTTTGCAATTCCGGATTGCATCGCTATTAGATATATTCCAAAGGCAAAGCAACCAAATTCTCTCTCAAATACAGCTTCTTGTCATACAGGCAAATAATCACACCCATTCCCCGCTTCTTATCGGGGACGCCGTCGAGAACATCAAATTCCGATGCCATATCCGCTTTAGGAGAAGCGGACATCTTGATTTCGATAGGATACAGCACGCCGTTTTCCTGTAATATCAAATCGATTTCTCCGTCGACTTCCACCTCTTCGCCAGTTTCTTTCCGTTTTTTCTTATCCTTGCCGTTATAATAGAACACATTGAAGTCATATTCCAATCCTTCGTTTGAATAGGATTTCAATATCTCGTTGATCACGAAGGTTTCGTACATAGCGCCGGCCATAGCGCCGTTTTTGAGTGTTTCCGGCGTCAACCATCTTGTCAGATAGCAGCACAGACCGGTATCCCGGAAGTACAGCTTCGGCGTACGGATAGCGCGATTGAGCACGCTGGGCGTGTAGGGTTTTAGAATATAGACGATTCCGCTCTTTTCGAGAATGGATATCCACTCTTTTATAGTAACCTCAGATACGCCCACCTCCGAAGCAATGTTTGCATAGTTCACGACCTGGCCGGTGCGAGCCGCTACGCAAGTCAAAAATTTCACAAAGGTCAGGTGATTTTTCGCCTTGATCAGCTTGTTGACATCTCGCTCCAGGTAGGTTTTCACATAGGACTGGTAAAAATCGCCCCATTCCTTTTCGGGATTGGCATATAGTTCGGGATAGCTGCCGCGGTGGATGGTTTGCCACAAATTGCTACGGTAGTTCTTGACCACGCCCTCACGCTCTTTTATATATTCCTGGGTCGGAACAAAGTGCTTTGCAAAGGGAACATCATAGATCTCACGCAAGGAAAGGCCTTCCAGCTCCACAATGGACACTCTGCCCGCAAGAGACTCGCTGACCCCCTCCATCAGCTGCAGCTTTTGGGAACCGGTCAGGAAAAAGTTGCCGTAACTGTCTGTATTGTCCAGCATAATCTTCAGCTTGTTAAAAATGGAAGGACACTTCTGCACTTCATCAATCATCAAGGGGCAGGGATTGTTCAGCAGGAACAGATTCATGTCCTCCTCTGCCTGCGCCAAAAGCAAATCGTCATCAAATGTGACCTGGCTCACATCCCCAAACAGATGCTTAAACAAAGTCGATTTACCTACCTGCCTGGGGCCGGTTAAGAGAATCGCTTTGCTGTTCTTCGCTCTGCGTTCTAAAACCTGCGCAATATGCCTTTTTATCGTATACATAAGCAGCTCCTTTCTTGGCTAATCCAAAGTATAACTTTATTATAGTCTTATTGTATCAATTGTCAAGTCGTTTATGCCGTTGAAATTTCGACATTTTTCCTTACATTGCATATTGATGCTGAAGCCCAGAGGATTTATCTGCCCTCTGGGCTTTTTCATTTTATCCGCACATTTGAAGTGACGGCGTTTTCCTTCTAAAATGAAGTCAGAAATAAAAGCAAGGAGGAAAAGCGTATGCAAACAATTTTTGAATCAATGGGCGGCACATACCGACAAGAGGGAGATTATCTGCTACCCAATATTGAAGTGCCAGAAAGTCCCCAGATTGGTGTTTGGGGTCGGCGGCGATTGCAGCACCTGCGTAGCAACAAACGAGTGCTGTACACCACCATGCTGATGAGCGGTACATTGAAAGAACACCTCGAGGGAATTGATAAATCCGCAGAGAAAATGTTTGAGCGGTTGACTATGCAAACGAAGCTGCATGAGGGCATCACAGAAGATCTGAAAGCAAACAATCAGCTGGAATGGGTTCGGCAGATGAATAGCATCCGTAGTCGTGCCGAAGAAATCGTATATAAGGAGTTGATCTACGCATGAGACAATCCTTTCCCTCTAAGTAACGCTGTGCGTTTTCAACGGCATTAAAGATCAGAATGCCGTTTTCTACAGTAAAGCTGGATACTCTGTTCAGCGCCTTGTTGGCAAAATATCTTTCGGCAGGCTCGGAATTATTCTCCTGCTTGCTTGCAACTGCCACCACAGAGATCTTATATTCGCCAGCCTTTGCGGAAGCAAAATCGAAGGTTTTGGTGGTTGCGATCACAGTCTCGTTATCAATCACCACAATACCATCGGGATCGATCACAGTCAGCTTATAAGAAGCGGCATCCTTGACCGCATTCCAGCTGATGGTGCCTTCTGTCACGCTGACTGCAGGGGCGTTCAGTTTGGAAGAACCGTTTTCATGCCACACAGCAAACAAAGTGGTGTCAGCAGTAAATACGGTCTGCTCGGTGTATGCGTAAGACAACTTCTGGCCATCTTCATACATACTGATCCACCAGCCACCAAAGGTGTAACCCTCTCTTTCGGGATCGGCAACGCCATAGGCAATTCCACCAATGGTGGTAATAGGCTCTATAGCCCCCGCACCTTCATAGCCCAGGTCAAAATTGACCATGTATTCAGCAACACCCACTTGCTTTTGCGCCCACCGGGCATAAACAGTGGTGTTGGCCTTCACAGTAGCCGCATGAAAATCAAAAGGCGTGGTGAGTGCTTCGTCCTCATACCAGCCCAGGAAGACGCAACTTTCCTTGATGGGATCTGCGGGCTGTGCAACAGTCTTGCCATTAATAACGGTAACAGAATCAATACTGCTGCCGCCATTGGTGTTGAAATCAACGGTATAGGGCACCTTTTTCAGGAAGGTCATGGTAGCATTGTCATAAACCAGTGCTACGGACTCTCCGTTGATGGTTGCTGTGGTGGTACCGTCTTCATCCTTGAAGAAATCAAGAGTGATGTTGGTGCCATTCACAACATATGTACCGGTCTTATTGGTCTTGGGACCCGAAATGGTAAATTTACAACCTTCACTAAGTGTCAGTGTAATTTCACCGTCGACTGTGTCGTAATAATATACGCCAGCCTCGGGGCCTGCCACAGGTACAATTTCGTCTGGTTCCTTGGGGGTGGAACCCATTACGATTGCTACCACAATTGCCGCCACAGCAATGACTGCTGCGACTACAAAAGCGATAAACCATTTGCTCTGTGCGGACTTTAGTTTCATGTTTGTTCCTCCTTTTGGTTTTTGATTTGTATCTCCAAAAAAATAATTACACTTTCTTTCTACGTGTTTCCCAATCAGCTTTTCATCTATGCCATTGATAGCTTTTTCTACAATATCATCATTCATACATAGACACCATTCCTTTCCAAGTATTTCTTCAGCCCTTGTTTGATCTTCGTAAGTTCTCGATACGCCGTTTGTACGGATATTTGAAGCTCAGCGGCTGTTTTTTCAACAGGTTCCAGCATATAATATCGGTCAATAAATAGATGCTGCTGCCTTTCATTCAGACTCCAAAGATACTCCGAAATCATTCGGCTTACTTCTTTTACGTCATACTCTTCCTCAACCGTCACACCGCTGCTTATTGATTTTTTCAAATCCTCTATGGAAATTGTTAATTGAGACGGAATTCGTTTCTGCCGTGATTTTTCCTTGTATCTGTTAAGTGCGATTCGTTTTACAACCTGTACCACATATGCAGCAAATGAACTCGGCCTGGTTGAGGGAATTGCATTCCACACATTAAAATACGTATCGTTTTGGCACTCCTCGCAATCCTGCTCGTCGCTGAGGATATTGTATGCCACCGTCCACAGTAGAGAGCCGTATTTGTTATCCGTTTCCTGTATGGCATCAGGGTCCCTCTTCCAGTACATTTCAACGATCTTTTCATCAGCCGTCTCCTGTAGCTTTTTTTCTTCACTCATAACAATCCCCTCCCTTGCACAGCAAATTCTTCTTTATAATCCTACTGACAACAAAATTTTCGACTTTTCTCATTTTTTTCAAAAATTCTTCAAAATTTATTCATTTTTAATTTGGATATATTTTTGTTCGCCCATATCAGTATGCGGCCATCTCATAATTGTAAGCTTTCTGTCTCCGGCGATCAACAGTAAATTACTGGCAAACGCTCAGTTCTGCCACGTTATACTATCTCTCAACATTGTTTCTTTCACAAATTCCAGGATATCTTCAATGCGACAATCCAACGCCACGCTGAATTTTTCCTGAATTTCCAGCGTAATCGGTTCGTTCTTACCTAATTTTGCCAGGGCGCTGTCACTCATACCAGCAAGGTTTTGTACATCATCCTTTTTCATTCATTCTTAGACCCAAAAATGCCAAGGCGAATTATAGGATATACTCACACATCCACCCTATCGCGGTCATAGTGCTATCTTTCCAAGTATATGTCAACATAAACTGCACATCTAAAACCTTTTTCTCTACGTTCGCAGCATAATCTATAGCAATTCCATTTGCAGTTCTGAAAAAGACTAACATTACCCCCATATTTCTATAAAACAACTTTTGTCGCAAAAGCACCCCAATGCGGCCACAACAAGTGAACATATCGGGTATTTTGTTTTTCGAACATCCGCAACTGTCGCGTTTTCTGTACTCTTTCGTTTGGGGCTAAAGTTGCTATTGCAATATGAACAAATGTATGATATTTTGATCTTGCACCGTCTTTCGGGTGCAACTGTTGGTAAGTTTGCATTTCACCGTGGGAAATGCAATGCGCCGGGACCATCTCGTATTTTGATAACTTCATAGCGCGTGCAGGAAGTAGCTTTCCTGCGCGGCAACATCCCATTCCCTTTTCAAAGGAGCGTGATACCAATGCCCTGTCGAAAAGAGACCCTAAGCCAACTAGAACGGGAGGAATGGTATGGCAGAAACGGAACTGGTATTATCTGCGATCAGCGGAGCAAAGCTGATGGATCTGGAGTTCATGCCCCAAGAATTTGTGGTGCGAGGTTTGCTGCCTAAGGGTTTAAGCATTCTTGGCGGTGCACCGAAGATCGGCAAGTCCTGGCTGATGCTGGAGCTTGCGCTGCGTGTTGCCAAGGGTGAACCTATGTGGGGTATGGAAACCAAGCAAGGCACGGTGCTGTATTACTGCTTGGAGAATACCTTACAGCGTATCCAACAGCGTCTGTACTGCATCACAGAGAATGCGCCAGACAATCTGCTGTTTGAAATCGCTATCTTCTTTTTTACTTGTAATCTAAAAATATTTGCTATCATTTTCATCAAAAAAGTTTGGTTTTTTTATTTGTTGGAAATGTCTATAACCAAATCTTCCCCAAATCTTCCCCAAGGCCTTTTCGTGAGGTTAGAAAATGCGGCAAAAAGTTAGAAAAACACCGGATTTCTTTCGAAATCCGGTGTTTTTATGGTTGCGGAGGCAGGACTCGAACCTACGACCTCCGGGTTATGAGCCCGACGAGCTGCCAACTGCTCTACTCCGCGATATTTCAAGGGTATCCCCCTTAGTGCTTAGATAGTATAGCACAGAGCTTTCCATTTGTCAAGCATTATTTCCTGTAACCTTTTGTCAAAAACCACCCTCCGGCCAGCAGCGGAGAGTGGTTTTTACAGTTATTCGCCTTTATAAATCATATCGATGCCGTCCTGCAGCATCTGAGCAGTGACCAACTCGCTGTACTGGGCTACGATATTGCCTTCAGCATCCACAAAAATGGTAGTAGGCAATGTCTGGACACCCAAATTCATCACCGCATTGGAGAGCACATCATAATATACCGGGAAAGTGAATCCCTCCGCCTCTATAAACGCCCGGGCAGATTCCATGGTCTCGTTCTCGCCATCGGTCACATTGATCATCATAAACTGGACTTGATCTCCCACAGCCTCAAACTGCTGCTGAAAGCCGGACATTTCCGCCTTGCAGGGCTCACACCAACTGGCCCAGATGTTGATGACCACAGGCTTGCCCAAGAAATTCGACAGGCGGACCACTTTACTCTCCGCATCCACCACCAGCACATCCGGCGCGGGTGTCTTTTCCTGGTCACCCTTTCCACATCCGGTCATGGCCAGCAGCATCATCACAGCCAGCAGGATTGCAAATAGCTTTTTCATATGTTCACTCCTAATATTGAAAATCCCAAATCAGACCTCTCCGCCTTCCCGGATCAGGTCCGCCAGGGTAATGCCCTCGAAGAAATCATCAATCATCTTCTCCAGGCGTTCCCACATGGGCATGGCCTTACAGCAGGTCGGCCGGCTGCAGCCTTGGCTGGTGCAGGTGACCGGAGCCAGATTTCCCTCGGTTAGCTTCAAAATGGCGCCGACGGTATACTCCTCCGCCGGGCGGTTTAGCCGGTAGCCGCCGCCTTTGCCATGGACCGCGTCCACAAAGCCCGCTTTTGATAACGTGGACATGATGGACTCCAGATACTTCTGAGAAATATCCTCTTCCTCCGCGATCTCTTTCAAGGGAATGTACTCCCCCCGGTCCTTCAAGGCCAGGCCCACCATCACCCGCAGGGCATAACGTCCTTTGGTAGATACGATCATGGCTTATTCTCCGTGGACCGCGGCGTGAAGCTCATCGTGATCCGTTTCCTTAAATTTTTCTGCGTCATAGGGAATATTGTTCTTATCGAAATAATCCTTCAGCGCATTCTTGATGGCCTCTTCGGCCAGAACGGAGCAGTGGACCTTGTGGGCGGGCAGACCGTCCAGCGCCTCGCAGACCGCCTGGTTGGTCAGTTCCAGGGCTTCATGGATGGACTTGCCGATGATCATCTCGGTAGCCATGGAGGAAGATGCGATGGCGGAGCCACAGCCGAAGGTCTCAAACTTTACATCCACCAGAATATCATTTTCGATCTTCAGGTAGATCTTCATAATGTCGCCGCACTTGGCATTGCCCACTTCGCCAATGCCGTCTGCGTCTTCGATAGAACCCACATTCCGGGGGTTCATAAAATGATCCATTACTTTTTCGCTATACAGTGCCATATTTACATTATCTCCTTTTTCTGATTACAGAATATACTCTCTTCTGCCAGCCAGCAGATCTTTCCACACGGGGCTCATATTACGCAGGTAGGCCACCACTTCCGGCACCGCCTTGACAATATGCTCCATTTCCTCCATGGTGTTGTACTCACACACGGAAAGCCGCAGGCTGCCATGGGCCACATCGTGGACCCGGCCAATGGCCAGCAGCACATGGCTGGGATCCAGGCTGCCGGAAGTACAGGCAGAGCCGGAAGACGCAGCCACGCCCTTCATATCCAGCAAAAGCAGCAGGCTTTCGCCTTCAATGCCCTCGAAGCAGAAGCTGACGTTGCCGGGCAGACGGTTCGCCGGATCGCCGTTCAGGGCGCAATGGGGGATCTTGGACAGTTCGGCGATGAGGTAGTCACGCATTTGACGGACACGGGCCATATTTTCTTCCATATGCTCGCAGGCATCCTGCAGAGCCGCAGCCATACCGCAGATCGCAGGCAGGTTCTCGGTGCCGGCCCGCTTGCCCCGTTCCTGGGCGCCGCCTTCAATGACATTCACCAGCGGCAGACCCCGGCGGCAGTACAAAGCGCCCACGCCCTTGGGTCCGTGGAACTTGTGGCCGGACAGGCTCAGCATATCAATATTCTGCTGCTTCACATCAATGTGCAGATGGCCGGCGGCCTGGACCGCATCGGTGTGGAACGGCACGCCCTTGGCCTTGCACACAGTGCCGATCTCCGCGATGGGCAGCACGGAGCCGATCTCATTGTTGGCGTACATCACCGTCACCAGGCAGGTATCCTCCCGGATGGCATCCGCCACCTGCCGGGCAGTGATATTGTGTCCCTGGGATACGTCCAGATAGGTCACCTCAAAGCCTTCTTTTTCCAGCTTTTGCAAGGTATGCAGCACGGCATGGTGCTCGAAGGCTGTGGAGATGATGTGCTTCTTCCCTTTCCGGGCGCCAAAATAGGCCGCGGAGCGAATAGCCTGGTTATCGGCCTCGCTGCCGCCGGAAGTGAAATAGATCTCTCTGGGTTCACAGCCGATGCACCGGGCGACGGTGGCCCGGGCAGCCTCCAGGGCTTCCTTGGCTTCCTGGCCGGCGGAATGCAGAGAAGATGGATTACCGAATACTTCGGTAAAATAAGGGAGCATGGCCTGGATCGCCACATCACTCATTTTGGTCGTTGCAGCATTGTCTGCGTAAATATACATAATCATTTCCTCCGGAAATATTTACCTAGTAAATCCATGGGTAATATTAGCACTACTTACCTACTTTGTCAATGGGTAAATATAGCAAAATATGGTTGTGCCGCAACGGATATCGGGAATTTCCCGAACAGCGCCGGCAAAACGCAGTTTTGAAGATTTCCACTTTTGCAAGAACCACCCTTATTTTTCGACTTTTGCTTGGGTTACATCCGCCGCGAAATGGCATATTAAAAGAGCAGAACGAAAAGGAGGGCGAAAAAATGAAGAAAACGGCAATGAGTTTCATCGCAATATTGCTTTGTATTTGTATATGTTCCGTAGCTGCCTATGGTGTAGAGTATCTGATGCCGGTGGGACAGGTCATCGGTTTGGAGCTGTCGGATAATACGGTAACCGTCGCCGCATTTGACGAGACCCTTGGGCAAAAGGCGAAGCAAGCCGGGCTTTGCGTCGGCGATAAACTGCTGCAGATCAACGGTCAGACTATCACCTGCGCGGAAGACGTGCGTCAAGCGCTGCAAACCTCCGCAGGTCATATCCGCCTGCGGCTGGAGCGCCAGGGCGCGATCGAAACCCTGGAACTGACGCCGGAGATCACCGCCCAAGGGCCAAAATTGGGGGTATTTTTGAAACAGGGTGTTACGGGTATCGGCACCGTTACCTTTTATGATCCGGATACCGGCACATTTGGCACCCTGGGTCACGGTGTCAACAGCGCCAACGGCAAATTACTGAATATGGCCGCCGGCACAGCCTATGCCGCCAGTGTGGTCTCGGTGCAGCAGGGCAAGGCCGGGCAACCGGGGCAGCTGCGGGGCGCGGTGGATGCGCAAAAAACGTTGGGGATTTTGAAAACCAACACCGGTCGGGGTGTATTCGGCGTTGCCGCCGAAGGCTGGGAAGGCGCCGTCCTGCCGGTGGCGGCATCCACGGAAATCAAAACCGGAAAAGCCAGCATTTTATCCACCGTCAGCGGTGAAGGGGTACGGGAATATTCTGTGGAAATTCTCAAGATCTATCCAAAAACCAAAACCTCTGACCGGAACATGGTGATCCGCGTCACCGACGAAGCGCTGCTTGCCGCCACCGGCGGCATCGTCCAGGGCATGTCCGGCAGTCCGATTATTCAAGACGGCAAGCTGGTTGGTGCAGTCACCCATGTCCTCGTCAACGACCCCACCACCGGCTACGGCATCTTTATTGAAAATATGCTTGACGCAGCTGCGTAATCGTAGGGCGGGGGCTTGCTCCCGCCGCTTTTTCTTGCAATCCTTACCGCCACATGATATGATAAACAAAAAGGCGGTGATTTTATGAAGTTGACAGATGTTAAGATGTTGTTAGATGATAACGGTTATACATATAAGCAAACAGCGATACCAAGCAGAGCAGAATTTTATCGACAAAAAGGTTTTAATCCGTCAATCGATACTGGTGCATTTTTTCTGCTATCAATCCCGAATCCCAATCACGAGAAAGATATTCAGATTATCTTCAATGATGCAACAGAGCATCCCGACTTCTATGATTTAGAGTTTGGTGGCTATTGGTATGAATTGTTTGATTGCGAAGAAAAGTATGTTGCCCAAGAGTTGCTCACCGAAATTCAGAGAATCATAAGTGGTAGCACATATGTGATTTTTGCGTGTATTATAAAAAAGGGCATGCATTGGAAATGGGACGGTTTGTATTATGATTTGCCGGACGATGAAATGAATAGTATGGATGCATTCCGGAATACTGTTTCCGAAATCAAGTCCCCAAAAAGTTGGTGGAAAAAATTATCCGGCAAAACAGATGTATACGAGATTTTCAACTGGACAAACTACGAGAAAATAGTCAAATAGCAAATGGAGACTGTCTTTTGCAGTCTCCATTTTCCTTGGTTAGAAGATAAAACCGACGGTCCGGTATTGTTCGGAATTTGTCGAAATAGAAAGAGAAATTAAAAATCCCATTTTTCGACAATTCATCTATGTCAACTTAAGGATCGCGGTTGAGGTGTGTAAAAACCTGCCTTTTACCTACAAAAACGCATAAAAACCGCAGAAAAACACAAATTCTTTTGTCCCCTACTTGACATCAGCGTGTCCGGCAGTCCCATCATTCAGGACGGCAAGCTCATCGGCGCAGTGACCCATGTTCTGGTCAATGACCCTACAACCGGTTACGGCATCTTCATCGAAAATATGCTGGACGCTGCAGCATAACGGGCGGATAATATCCGCCCCTACGAACTCTACCGATAGAATTTGTAGGGGCGGTTATCATCTGCCCGCTTTTTCTTGCAATTATGCTACCCACGATATATAATGAATAAAAAGGGGGCTAAACAAATGGGTAACGTTTTGTATGAAGCACAATTTCAATTTACATCATCTATGTGGATACTACTGATCATACCTGTTATGTTCTTTATCTGGCCATGGATTCAGAACACACTCTCCAAGTTAATTGGCAGGGAATTGCCCCATATGGTAACTTTCCCCCGTACAGCCTGTATTACCTTTGGTTGTATTGCTGCAGTTGCTGCATTGATTGTATTTCTTTTCCAAGGTCATATGTATTTCAAGACTGTAGGAGTATATCAGCGTGGTCAATACGAAGTAGTTGAGGGTTATGTTGAAAACTTTGATCCTATGCCCTACGGAGGCCATACCAACGAGTCCTTTGAAATTAATGATGTTTATTTTGAATATTCTGATTACAATGTAACATCCGGATATCGTAATACAAAATCCCATGGCGGCGTTATCACCGGAGACGGACAATATCTAAAAATTGGGTATGTATACTACAATTCTACATATGGCAATATCATCGTGTATATTGAGGAACTTTCGCCTCCATCTTAATCATGTGTGATATGAATTCGCACTTTGTGAAATAAATCTGAGCAAA
>SVLC01000059.1 GCA_015068155.1 Oscillospiraceae bacterium
AGCAGCCGATGACGTACTTGCCCTTCGGCTCCAAAGAAAAGAAGGAATAGAAGGTGACAACACCGTAGATCTCAGCAACAGAGATACCGGTCTTCTTGGAAACGATCTGCTGGACCTCCAGCGGAATGTAGCCGTACTCGTTCTGGATATCGCTAAGGATCATCATCAGAGGAGTCTTTTCGCCGATGTAGCGGTCGCAGATCTCATTGATCTTCTTGACACCGGCCTCATTGATATGTGCCATTGCTTACCTCCAAATATATCAAAAAATAAATTTTTATCACAATAAATCTGCGATAAAAACACGAATTCCGCCGCAACAAGCGACGGAAAGCATGTTTTTTCGCAAAACCTTATTGATTTTACAGATTTTGCTTGCAAAAAACAATAAAGTTGTGATACTTTATTTATAACTTGTACTTATAGATTTCGGAGGCAGCTTATGAACTACAATTATCTGCTTTATTTTTCTGTGTTGGCACAAACGGAACACTACACCACGGCAGCGGCTCGGTTAGGGATCTCCCAGCCCGCTCTCAGCAGCGCCATCCACAACTTGGAAAACTCATTGGGCGGAGTAAGACTTTTTGAGAAAGTAGGTCGCAACATTCGATTGACCGAGGAAGGTCGCTTCTATCAACAAACTGTGGAAGAAGCAATCACCAAGCTGCACGGCGCATCACTGCTGCTGCGCGATAGCCGCAGCAAAGCGCCGGTTGTCATTCGTATGGGTGTGGTCTCCGGTACTTTGGATGGTGTCTTAGCCCGGGAGATGGTAAAGTACAGCCGGAACAACAGCCGCATCCGCTTCCATATGACAGAGTCCTCTTCCGAGCAGTTGATGGACATGGTTCGCCAGGAGAAACTGGACATGGCGATCGTAGACTCCTCCGATCGGGATCGCAGCCTCCACTTCCGCAAATTGTACGAAAGAGATTTCTTTGTTGCTGTTCCCCTGGCCCATCCTCTTGCCGACCGGGATTTTATCAATCCCAAGGATGTGGTTGGTGAACGGCAGGTTGTATTTAATTACGATGTAGGCCGCAGTTTCCAGGAATGGACTACCGGTGCGCCTACGGATGAAGCTGTGGTTTGCACTGTGGATACCGCTCGGGCTGCATTGGATTTAGTCGCCAACGGCATGGGTATCGCCTTTGTACCCAACGAATGCGTGGAAAACCGCCCCGGCATCCGATTTATTCCCCTACATAACTGGCACCAGGCATTGTACATGTGTATCCTCTACGATAAGTGGCTGGATCAGCCCGTCTGGGACTTCGTTGAAATCGTTGTCAAAGCTTTCCGCATAAAGAACTGAGTCGCGCAAAGCAAAAAGCCTCATACCGGTTTAGCCAATCCCGGTGTGAGGTTTTTTCTGTTTGTGCGGTTATATCAGTTCCTTCATCAGCTGTGCGCCGTAATGGAAGCCGTCGAGGAAAACTTTGTGTTCGTAAGCTACGCAGATCCGGCAGCAGAGGTTGAATACCGCAAACAGAGCAGCGAATCGTACTCATAATAAAAGTAATACCGGCGAGTCTGTTTTGACTCGCCGGTATTTTATCTTTATTGCGGTTCTTTATCCAATGGTGTTTGCAAGCGCTTCCCGGATCACCACCAGGGCATAAGATGCAACGCCATGGTCATAGCTGCCCTTGCCGTTCTTATATTCCCAAAGGGTTCCGGTGTAAGCTTCCATGTTTCCGAAGAAACCCACCACATCCTGCAGCACCAAATCATACTGTTTCATCTTCAGCAGCGCCTCCAGACGAAGGTATGCACCGATAAACATGTTTACCGGGAAGATCTGCGCGGTTTTCTCCTCCCTGCCGGGGGAAAATATCCGCAGGATCAAGTGCTTTAGACCACCTCATAACAGACTATGCTGCCTGCCGTGTTTTGCAACAGGAGAGGTTTTTGAACATCGAGTGGAAAACCCGGAGGTCGTAACGAACCGTAAAGTATTGTATTTTATCGTCATATATCGTCCTATATCCTGCACTTTTCCGCCTTATTTGAAACTTATCGTAGTATATCGTTTGGGATCGTTTTATATCGTGTGACCCAAAATTGACCCAGAAAATCACTTATTTATGGTCACGAAGCTGCTGAGTTGTGCAAAAAAGCCACCCCGATTGCCGTGATTTTGGCAACCGGGGCGGTATTGCTTCCATTATTCCGTTTCCAAGACCCAGCGGGAGACGTCCTCCGGAAGTTCCTTGCGGAACACATCGCACTGGCACTCCGGGCACATACCGGTAATCAGGAACTCCCGCTCAAAGGCATTGAGCGCCGGGATCGCATCTTCCAGATCTTCTTCATCGTTATTGTAGCGCTGGTAACCTTCCCGTTCCTCTTCTGTCAGACCCAGCTTGAAGGCCCTGTTGCAGATGGGACAGCGGGCAGAAATATAGTGAGGATATTGGGGCTGCTTTTGATCCAGGATATCCAGAATCAGCTTCAGCAGTTCCTCCGTGTCAGTGGGAGCAACACCTTCTGCCTCCCAATCGCCGGACTGCAGATCGAAATAATAAATGTGCTGCCCTTCCGCATCCTGACACACCGGCAGAAAATAAAACTTTACATGCTCTCTATCCAGAACGTACACCATCTTCAGGATGTTACCCTCCTGCAGATCCTTCGTTGGCAGAGAGATGACGGATATTTTCACCTGCTCACCGGCTTCGTATTGCTCCAGGTCAAACTCCTCAGCAGAATAGGGGCAGTCTTCTCCGAAGAGTTCGTACACACGGCGGAAAATATCGTAGATGAATTTTTCCTTCTGAATTGTCAGGCAGGCATCAAACATAATACCTTCCTGGACAACGAACACAGGAATGTAGCCGGTTTCCGCGAATTCACGGGGTGTAAAATTCTCTTCCTTTGCCTGCGGTACACAGGAAGCGCTCTCCGAATCGTCATAATGGTCCAAATAATGTTTTAGGGACATTGTGTTCACTCCTTTTCAATCAACCAGCAGCCGGCAATGTCATAGTTTCCGGCGTTGTAGTGGGCTTGCGCCAATTCGTAAAGGCCTTCCTCCCGGAAGGCATAGGTTTCCAGTGCCATTTCCATGGCGGTATAGTAGTTGTTGTCAAAGTCCTCCAAATGGTTCATCAGATCCATCAGGTACATACAGTAGGAGATGGGGCCGTTGACATACCGCAGGTAAAACCGGCGGATGCCCCATACATAGCGCCAGTCCCCGGATTCGTTCACAAAGCAGGCCACCACATAGGGAAGGGCGCTGAAATAGTCCACATAGAAATCGCAGGGGTTATCGACGATGCATTGGTAGAAGCTGTTGAAGGCATAGACCATGTAGTCATCGAAATTTGTAAAATTCCGCTTATTTTCCAGAAGACCGCATTTCGCCAACGCCCCATAAAGGCCGATGGTGGCGTCTCTGGCTTCGTCATTGTCAAAAGGCAGCTTTCCATCCTCGGTGTGGGTAAAGCCATACACCAGGGCATCCACGATCTCGAAATACCGCCCGGCATCAAAGGCATCCTGCAAGGTGTAGTAAGGTCCTGAATTTTCCTGGGCATACATACCGGGAGTCTGCCGGACTTTGCTGCTCAGGGTTGTCAGCTCCATCCTCTCCCGGGAATCGTACATTTCCCTGCCGCACTTGTCATAAAGCTCCCGTTCCAGGACATATTGGCGGTAGCCGTTCACCCAGGAGTAGTCCCAGGAATCTTCCTCCAACAGCTGCCCATTCCTGTAAAACGCTACGTGCAGACCTTCCCAATCATTTTTCTGGCCAAAGCGAAAGTTGTCGCAGGTCATGACGGTACATTTGCCATGGCGAACACCGTTTTGGTAATTGCAGCGGTAGCTGGTGCATTTTTTACCCTTTACCACATACTCATACCCACGACCGTTGTCGGGATGGGTCACATTGGGCACCTCAGTTTGCGCCTGGGGCGCTTTCTTTCTGAAGAGTTTCACAATTGCCATTGTTATTCCTCCCGGTAAATAAGCCGGACTTTCTGATACTCAGCCGTATCGTAGGCAACCATGTCGCCAAGGATATATTTTCCTTCCTCGCCGTAAGCGGTCAACGTCTTGTCCTCTTTATTGCGCAAGTAGAAGCGATCGCCAATGACTGCGCAAAGCTCCTCACCCCACCAAAGACGGATGGGCTTGCTTTTGCGCAACTCCTCCAGAGAATATACCTCCGCCCGGTCTTCCAGATCGTCTGAGCAGTTACTGCCACCCATACCGGTGGTGCCGTAGCTGATCTCGATGCCGGTAACGGCTTCGTTATCCTTCACCAGGATCTTCCATAAGAACCTGGCTTTTCTTGCTGTCAATTCCTTCATAAGTGTTACCGGTTAAAGTAGACCAGGCACATTACATCTTCCTTGCCGCCCAGCAACTCGTTGATGACGATCTCTTCCACCGCGTCCTGAACCCGGGGTGCGGTCTCTGCCTTTTCCGCCACACAGAGCAAGGCTTCCGCGGTGATTTCCTGGGGCTGAGGGAACACCAGAATCACCCGGGCATTTTCGGTGTCAACATCAAAGCCGGTACCCAGGCTTCCATCCTTGTAGAGGGTATAGACGAACAGTTTTTCGGGGTCTGCCGCTTCAGCATTGACCGTAAAGCTATATCTCGATTCCCGTTTCATGCCATAGGCTTCCCAAACACCATCGATATCGTCATCTTCCATCCGGTATTCCACAAAGAGGATTTTGGACGAACCATGCTTCATTCCCAAGGTGGTCCACTCTTCCCGGATACTGCCGTGGGGCGGGATCTTCCACTCATACAGGATGCAAATATCCTTTTCGTTCTCATTCAGATCGCAGAGCTTCTCGTAATTGATATATGTATGTTCCCAAGCCATATTGTCGTTCCTCCCTTTTACTTCAAAAGCAAAACAATTTCCGTTGCTTCGATGGTATCATAGGCGATGCCGTTGCCGCGGAAGATGGTATCCCGCTCTCTGTAATTGAGGGTAAATACCTTGTCGTTACTGCAGAAATACAGCACATCTCCCACCAGTGCGCGAAGAGAATATCCCTGAACCCACACGAAGTCGCTGTTTTTCAGATATTCCAGAGGGTAATCCCGAATCCGCTCTCTATCCGAGGAAAAACCGGAGGTGTTAGAGCCGCCGATGCCCATATAGCCGGGCAGGATCCGTACCGCTTCGACCCGCTTGTTATCTCTGACCATAAAACGCTCCAGAGCGAGTATTTCTTCATCAGGGAGCCTCTCAAGCGTCTCCCGGAAGGTCAGCACCGCCCGCTCATAATCGTATCCTTTTTCCCGGCGGGCGCCAACATAGGTAGCATCTGTACCCGAATTATCCACCCAGTTTCGGCTATCCGTCCAGTAGAGCCGATTACTTACGACAGCGCGCAGGGTCTCGGTACCCACTTGCAGAAATTCGCCGCCGGCCAGTTCCTCCAGAGCATACGCCTTCACCGTCTCCGGCTTGCCGTAGGGATCCTCCGCTGACAGATCATAAAGGCCCGTATGGATCTCGATGCCGATGGCATCGTCATTGTCCTCGACCAGGAATTTGTCAAGGCTTTTTACTTCATCCCAGGATAAATATCTCATGGTGCTGCCTCCTTATTTATTCAGCGTAATATCGTAGATCGCGTAGGTATGCGAGGTGTCGTCCTCCAATGTGCATTCCAGGAAGAAGAGCAATCTTTCGCAGTCTTCGCCGAGATCTACGGTATACGTAGTGGGTTCCATGTCCTTATAAAGTGTAATTTCCTTTACACATTCGTCATCCGCGCCAATTTTCAGCACCGTTTCGTCGTCAACTCCGGCAATTGTGGTTTCCTGTTGCATTGCCACAGTAAAGGTCACGGAAGTATAGCCGCTGTCCTTGAGGTTTGCCAAAGCAAAGGCTGATTCGTGGGCCTCATCTGATGCCAAAACAGCCAAAGCCGTCCAGCCGAGCATACTAAAGACAATGGCACCGTCTATCATATCCGAATCAAAGCTTAAGTGTACGCTGGTACGCAGCAACACACCGCTATAGATCTTTTTATCACCGATCATGAAATAGTTTTTCTGTGTCGAGCCGTCATAGTAACCGTCCTCTACATCCACAGCGCCATAGTCTATATCCATGTGACCTCCGCTGTGTACATCGTAGAAGCCAAAGGTTTCAATCAGATCGCAGAATGCACCGTAATCTGCGGGACTTCTCTTGGGGAAAAGATCGGTTTCTACATATCCATCCGGATAAGCAATCAGATTGACAATACCCAGTGCGGGACGGTACATACTGTTATTGGTCTTCTTGCCAGAAATAAATTCAAGATGATTACAGCCTGTCACATCCACCACATATTCCTGAGGCAGCATGGTGCAGTCCACCTCAATGGTCTTAATCAGAACGCCGTCGGCGTAAATCTCAATGGTATCGTTCTTGTAGACGTCGCTGTTGGCAATATGACCCGCAGTGAAGGAGATCGTATCATATTTTCCGCCAAGGTTAAAGGACACGCAGGCAGGTCTGGTTTCAAGAATACTGTGGGATGCAATCAGAATAATGCCCTCGTTATACTTTACGCCGCCCATAGAGAAGGTCTTGAATCCGGTTGAACCGTCAAACACGGCTTCCTCCACACTGCTGGATATCGCGTATGCGCCAAGCTCGGATACCATCTTTACGGGCCTGTCGGGGAAATTTTGAGAAGGACCTGCAATATTATCCAAAGCTTCCTTAGTCGTTGCAACGTAAGCTTCGGCGATACCGAAGAAATTACCCGTTGAATCTCCGTATTCCAGGTTTCCTTCATCGGTCAGCCATGCAAATTTGAGCTGATGGCAACCCTCAATATTTACAGTTGTCTTTCTCGGAAGCTCGTGGGAGGAATAGACCTCCTCATGAATGATCTTACCGTCGGCAAAGACAGTCAGCCACGCCGAACCGTCACTGTTGTTCGAGGTTCTGTCTGCCGCACCGGCGGTGAAGGTCAAATAATTATATTTACCTTCAAGGTCAAAGTAAATATCTTCCTCGTCATCGGTCATAAGCCCCTGCGATATGTATGTAGCGATAACGTTTTCATATCGAACGGAACTCATATTTATGTAATTTCTGCCATCGGAGGATTCACCGCCGTTGGGGTAATACACAGCGCTTGATGTACTAGGAATAAGATAGGGCTTCAGATCCTTGATCAGCTGCACAGGCTCATTTCCTGCAGGTGCGGGAACATAGCCGGTTTCGTGGGGCTCACCGTTCCAAACAGTGATCTCCGCCATAGTAATGCTGAAGCCGTCATCGCCGGCAACGGCCTTCACTTCAATGTTCTGTGCGCCTTTCACATCATAAGTAAAACGCTTGACCACATCATAGCAGGATACCACGAACTCCTCGACCAGCTTGCCGTCAATGAGTATCTGCAGGGCTACCTTCAGTTCTCTTGCTTTCCCCACCAAGGTTGGATACGAACCGTTCATTGCAAATTCCGTGGAGGCGTAAGAATCCTTGCCATAGTAGTCTTTCATGATTACACAAGATTCGCCACCCAACACAAAGGAGAAGTAGTCGTATTGTCCCTCAAGAGGAAATTCAACGTCGAAATATTCCAATGGGCCTACAAAGTGTCTCAGCACGACACCGCCGTTATATCTGTTGCCGCCCATGGATAAGCTATAGGATTTGGCGTTTTCATATTTGTATACATCTATGCCGCCCGCCTTCATAACCGGCTCGTGCTTGTTCAAATAGTAATTCTCAAGATACGGGGGATCGAATACCTCTTCAGGCGTATCATCATAAAACATGCCACATCCCGCAAGGGTTGACGTGAGCATTGCCACACAGAGCAGCAGTGCCGTTAATTTAAAAAGCTTTTTCATAATGTTTATCCCTCCCGCCTTACAGTTTCAGTGCGGAAGGAATGTCCGGTTCAAACACCGGCATCAGCTTCAGCTTAAAGAGATTCTTTTTGTGCAGATAATCGATGCGCTCTTTTTTCTTCTGATCCTCAATTTCGCCGGTGCGGATATAACGATCAAGCTCCGCATAAGTGAAACCCAGATTATCTTCGTCGGTTTTACCGCAAAGTCCATCTGCGGCGCTGAGACCGTCTGCCTGCAAAAAAGCTTCTACCTGGATGGCGTGCTTTTTGTAATTATATGTATCCTGAATCAGCATCAGCAGAATGCGTCTTGCTTTGCCGTAAATGAGTGTGGCAAACAGCTCCGCATCCTTTTTGTCATCCACCAGGCTGCACAGCTTCTCGTAGCTGAGTGCCTTATTAAATAGATTCCGAAAGCCGTTTTTCTCCTCGCACAATTTGCGGATGGCATCTACAATATTCATCGCTTACACACCTTTCTTCCATTCCTCGCTGTCGGGGTCACGGGAGGTTGACAGAGTGGAATTGTCCCGATAAGGAGCGAAGTCATCATCGTTTTGCCGTTCAAAGACGCTGTCGAGACACAGCTTTTTGAACTTATCAAAGTTGTCGAGAATATACTTTACCTCTTCGCTGCCCGTCAGCTCGTAATATTGTCTGTAAAGTTCCTCTGCCTTTTCCGACTCAAAACAACTGAAGTCGCCATCCCTGCGGATTCGATGATACTTGCCGCAACCGATCTCGGCCATAAATAGTATTTCCTCTGCTGTGGGAGATGCGGACTTTTCTTTCAGCAATTCCAGCGCCCGCTTTTGCTCCGGCTTCGGTGATGTATTGATAAAAGAACTCCAAGGCGGCAGATTGAGCAAAAGCTGTTCGATTTCTTCACAGCTTTCCGGTGCAGGACGGCTTTCCACGTCCCGGGCCAATGCCTTCAGGTCAAATTGTTCGCTCATAGTGTTACCTCCGTTTTTTACAGCTTCAATACAGACGGGATATCCGGTTCAAACACCGGCATCAGCTTCAGCTTAAAGAGATTCTTTTTGTGCAGATAATCGATGCGCTCTTTTTTCTTTTGATCCTCGATTTCGCCGGTGCGGATATAACGATCAAGCTCCGCATAAGTGAAGCCGAGATTATCTTCGTCGGTTTTACCGCAAAGTCCATCTGCAGGCACTTTATCAATCAGCTCTGCCGGCAGATCCAGCAGGCGGCCGATCTTCTTGACCTCCTGCACTGTCAGCCGGGAAAGGGGGCTGAAATCGCCCACGGAGTCGCCGTAGCGGGTGGAATAGCCCACCCAATCCTCGCTCAAGTTGCAGGTATTGGCCACCCGGCCGTTGCAGCACTGGCTCACCGCATAAAGGGTAGCCATCCGGATCCGGGGCGGCAAATTGGTTCGGCTCTGCTCCGTCAGTTCCATGGGGATCGCGCCGGTAATACCTGCCACCGCATCGTGGATATTCACCACATAATGCCGGATGCCCAGATGGTGGACCAGCTTATAAGACATATCAATATCCGCCTGCTCACCGTCGGGCATCAACACACCGATGACCCGGTCCTTGCCCAGGGCTTCCACGCAAAGGGCCGCCACGATGGAGCTGTCCTTGCCGCCGGAAATACCCAGCACCGCATTGCAATCTGGGCCATTCTCCGCAAAG
>SVLC01000060.1 GCA_015068155.1 Oscillospiraceae bacterium
CGGTGGCCAACGTAAGAATCTCCACCGCCAGGATGGTCAGCACCATGCAAAGAAAATGCCAACCGATTTTCCTCAGCTTTTCCCAGATACAGGGCACAAAAAAGCCCAGCGGCACAAACATGGCCACATTGCCGCCCAAATTGATCACCGCATGGCGCAACTGATCCGGGTTGTGACTATGGGTCAGCACCCATATGTACAGCCGCACCGTATGGAAGGGTTCCAAATTAAGGCCCCCTGCCGCCTGGCCCCAGCGCTGTCCGAACAGCAGCCACAGCATCATGAGACCATAGGCCGCAAACAGCGCCGCAAACCATTTTTCCCGTTTTTTCGCCATCATATTTCTTTCGTTACCTTTTCAATCATTTCCCTCTTCATGGCATGTCCTTTCCAAATTGCAAACGCAAAAGGATAAATGGACATCAGAATTGGTAATCCAAACGCTATCCATGTATCTGAAGGCAGCGTCAGCAAAATCAAGGGGCTCAGCAAAAGCGACAGCATCAGCAGCGGCGCAACACAAATGCCAATATTAACTACACCAATGATCACTGATTCCACCGGCCGTGTTTTCTCGCTCACTCGCACGCCGTACACCACAAAAAGTGCAATGCCCAGCATGGCAGGAAACACCATCAAAATGGAGAAATTACGCTGTGTTGCCCCCAACATAGCCGATGCATAATAAGCGCACCTGGCAAGATAGACCCCAGCAAAAAGAAATGCCAGCAGCTTTAGAAAACCCTTTTTCATCCTTATTCCTCCAGCAAGCACACCGCATGGCAAGCCATGCCCAAACCCTCACCGGTGAAGCCCAAATGCTCCTCGGTGGTGGCTTTTACATTCACCCGATCGACTTCGATAGCCAAAACAGCGGCAATATTTTGCTCCATTTGGGGAATATGGGGCCGCAGTTTAGGCGCTTGCGCAATCATGGTCACATCCACATTGCTGACCCTGTAACCCTTTTGGGCCACCTTTTGGGCCACCTGCCGCAGCAATTCCAGAGAATCCGCGCCTTTATACCGGGGATCCGTGTCCGGGAAATGCTTACCGATATCCCCCAGTCCCGCAGCTCCCAGCAATGCGTCGGACACCGCATGCAGCAGCACATCCGCGTCACTGTGACCCAGCAGCCCCAGCTCATATTCGATCTTTACGCCGCCCAGGATCAGATCCCGACAAGGCACCAGCTTATGCACATCGTAGCCGTGTCCGATTCTCATTTACCTTCCTCCAAAATCAGTTCCGCGATCTTCATATCAAAAGGCGTGGTGATCTTAATGTTCTTTTCGTCGCCTTCCACGATCTTCACGCTCATGCCCATATGTTCCACAGCGGAGCAATCATCGGTCAGCACAAGTTCATCTTTCTTTGCCTTTTTCAGCGCGCCGCGCAGCAATTGCATATCAAACACCTGGGGCGTCTGCACTGCCTGCAGAGTAGCTCTGTCCGGAGTCTGCTTCACAATGCCGCCCTGCACCACCTTGATGGTATCCTTCACCGGAATCGCCGGTGCGGCAGCCCCGTAGCTGTTGGCAGCCCGCACCACCCGGTCAATAAGCTGCCAACCGGCAAAGGGCCGGGCGCCATCCTGCACCGCCACCAATCTGCATTTAGCCGAAAGGGTATTCATGCCCATGATCACGGAGGCATCCCGGGTTTCGCCGCCGACCACCACCGCCTTGACCTTGTCAAATCCGTGGCACAGGTCCATCACCGGCAGGATCAGATCCGGCCGGGTAACAATGACGATTTCCCGGATGGCGTCGCAATCCTGGAACTGGCGGACGGTACGAACAATCACCGGCTCGCCGCCTAATGGGGCCATGATCTTGTCAATGCCGCCCATACGGGAAGCCGAGCCTGCCGCCACAATCACCGCGCCGCAGTATTTCAGCTTCAAATTCAGCACCTTTCGCATAGGGCGGGTAATTTTCGTGCTATCCATACTCACAGCTCCTTTACCAGTTTCTTGAAATGGTCGCCGCGGACCATAAAATTCTTGAATTGGTCAAACGCCGCGGAAGCGGGGCTCATCAGCACCACATCCCCTTCCACCGCATCCCGAACGGCCGCATAAAATGCGCCGTCAAAATTGCCGTAATCTTCGATTTCCGGGTACCCAGGCTTGTATTCCGGGCATTTTTCCACGGCAGAGCGGATCTGCGCCCCGGTGGCGCCGCCTAAATACAGCTTCTTGACATGCTGGCAGATCTCCGGTCCCAGCACATCGTAGGGGATGTGCTTATCATAACCGCCGGCGATCAGCAGTACCTTTTCCGGGAAGCTCCGCAGACCGGCAATGGTGCGGCTGGGGCTGGAGGCGATGGAATCGTTATAGTAGCGCACTCCATCCTTGATCCGCACCAGTTCGATGCGATGCTCCACGCCGCCAAAATTCTTCGCCACGGTCTTAATAACTTCGTCCGGCACCAAACCTTCCACCGCAGCGATCGCCGCCATATAGTTTTCAATATTATGCACGCCCGGCAGCAATATATCCTTCGTTTCCAGCACCGCTTCGCCGCCACGGTAAATCACATCATTTTCCAGCCGCACATGGCAATCCTTTCCCTGGCGGGAGAAGAATCGGGTCACACCGTTTCCGGAAAGCGTCGCGGTAATGGCATTGTCAGCATTGAGGATCAGCAGGCCATCGGTATTTTGGAAAGCATAAATATTCTTTTTGGCATCCACATATTCTTCCATATCCTTATGGACATCCAAATGATTGGGGGCCAAATTGGTGATGACCGCGCGGCTGGGACTGCGCCGCATGTCCATCAGTTGGAAGGAGCTAAGTTCTACCACAGCAAAATCCGCCGCATCCATCTGCGGTACCAACGGCAGCAGCGGCGTGCCAATGTTGCCGCCCAACCATACTTTCTTGCCGGCAGCTTTCAGCATTTCCGAAATCAGAGTCGTGGTGGTGGTCTTGCCGTCGGAACCGGTCACCGCCAGAATTGGGCAGGGACACACCTCAAAGAAGATCTCCATTTCGCTGGTAACCTCTGCGCCCCGCTGCCGCAGCGCCTCCAGGGCAGGATTGCCGGGGTGCATTCCGGGCGTGCGGAAAACGATATCCGCTTCGATATTTTCCAGGTAAGTGTCGCCCAGGCTCAGTTTGCAGCCCAGCGCTTCCAATTCCAAAACGGCGGCATCCACCTTTTCTCTGGAGGTGCGGTCGCAGCCGGTGACCGTACAGCCATAGGAAAGCAGCAGGCGTACCAAAGGCTGATTGCTGACACCAAGGCCCAAAACGGCAATTTTTTTACCTTTTAGGGATGTAAAATACGCTTCAAACGCAGAAATCATAGATATTCCTCATTTCCTGTATGTGCTGCAAATTGTTGTTTACGCACCCAAAGCCTTCCCCTGGGGAAGCCTTTGCGCCTTTGGCGCTGTAAACAACAATTTACATTTCCAATTCCCTTATAGTATATACATTCTCAAAAGATTTTGCAAGGGGATTTGACATTTCGCGTTAGATAGAGTACAATATTTCCGCGACCGGGTCGGACAGCCGCGGATGCAAGCCGAAAGGCTGCAGATGAGGAAAGTCCGGGCTTCACAGGGCAAGGATAACAGGTAACGCCTGCCGGGGGTGACCCCAGGACAAGTGCAACAGAGAGATACCGCTTCCCCTATAATGGGGTCCCCATAGAAGCCCAGCGCAAGCGGGTTCTATGGGGAGAGGAGATTCCGCATATAGTGTGACCTTTGCCGCATGCGGCAAAGGGAGCGTTTTGTATGCGCGAATCGACGAAGTAAGGGTGAAAAGGTGGGGTAAGAGCCCACCCGGCCCATGGTAACATGGGTTTTACGATGTAAACTCTATCCCGAAGCAACGCCGTGGAGAAACACATAGGTCTGCCCGACCGTTTCGAGGAGGCGGCTTGATCTTGCGAGCGATCGCAAGGCTAGATAGATGGCTGTCAAGACAGAACCCGGCTTATAGACCCGCGTCGCAGCAAAAAGCACCGCTGATTCAGCGGTGCTTTTTATCTACTTATTTGGGATTTCCGCAGGACCAGCATGTATCTCTGCTGTTCAAGTTTTTTGTTTTACATTTGCCACAAACCCAATACGTTTCTTCAAAACTATTTGCCAGTTTTACTGAGGCAGGCTGAGGAGCATTATTCACACTTTCCTTTTTAGCAACAACACTTCCTCCACATTGCTTTTTTTCCAATGATGCTTCCGTCTTTTGGGGGGCGCTTTTTTTATTCTCGCATACTGTTTGAGCTTCTATTGCACTACGTAATTTTAAATCAGGCATCGCAATAATTAAACCAAATCCGATTGCAGGATTTACATACGCTTCCTTTAAATATTTGATATCCGTATAACCTTTTTCAATAGCAATCTCAAAAAACAGTTTTGCATTATGTAAACTCCAGAGATTTAATAATGCCATAATCAAGAACAAAGGACAGAAGGACAGAAAAACTACACCTGCTACACCTTCTCCAATATCAAAAATCATAAAGATAACGCCAATGACAAAGAACAGCCCACACAAAATAAAGAGAAAGATAGACGATCTTTTTACATTGTTGGAGAACTCCTGCACATCTCTTCTTTGCTGTTTCATATTATCACCTTCCATATTCTAGTATATTTTAATATTACTGCATTTTGTTCTAAATGTCAATAGAACAAAATGGGCTGTGGTAGAATACTTACGGGTGATGACTATGTATCAACGACTCCGTGATTTGCGGGAAGACCGGGATTTGAAGCAGCGGGAAATTGCCGCCCATTTGAATTGTTCGCAAAAAACCTACAGTAACTATGAACTGGGCCAGCGGGACATTCCCACCGATGTGCTGATCAAGCTCGCCCTTTACTACAATGTATCTGTGGATTATATTCTGGGTTTGACCAACAACCCCAAGCGCAATAAATAACGCACCGTTTCGGTTTGGAAACGGTGCGTTTTGCAATATCTACGTTTCTGTCATCCTGAGCGGAGGGCGAATGCCCGGAGTCGAAGGATCCGTATTCCCGTTAAAGAGGGCGGATTCTTCGACTTCGCCGCCTTACGGCGGCTTCGCTCAGAATGACACGATTTTCTTAACGTATTAGCATTGTCCGGAAAGCCGGTCCCTACATTAAGCTTCCGGTTTCGGCTCGACCGGCATGGCCAGGCCCGCCACATCGCTGACCGGCAGGCTGAACACGATGCCCTGGCTCTTTTTGCCCAGGCCCATTTCCTTGTATAAGGCGTTCAGCACCTTATCCCGGATATCCTTTTCCACCACCATCATCAGAATTTCCTTATCCGCGTGCAAGGTGATGCCGAAGAATGCGGCTGCATCCTCCTTCACAACGCCGCGGGCGTTCAGAATGGTGCCGCCCCGGACGCCTTGCTCCCGGGCTACCCGCATGGCCTCTTCAGCAAAGCCTGAATTGACAATGGTGAAGATCACCTCATGATTGCTTGTTTTCATACTTACTCTCCCCTCTTCATCCGGTTATCGCTGAGGTACTGATACATATTCACGCCAATAACGCTGCTCAGCGGTACCGCAAAGGCAACGCCCTTGCCGTTTTTAATGGTGGCGAACTTATCCTCCAGCATGTTCAAGATCGTGTCCACCAGATCCTCCCGGACCACACTGATGATCACCGCTTTTTGCAGGTTCAGGCCCAGCAATTCCACCAATTCCGATGCCGCCGTACCCATACCGGGCATGGTCAGCTGACAGTTCACATGGTACTGGCTGATCACATCCAGATAAAACTCCGCCTTGGCGCGATCCACCACCGTAAACAGGAGCTTCAATTTTTTGATTGCAGATTCATTGATCGAACTAGCCATAGAAGCGCCTCCTTACATAAAGTTGATGATCTGCTGATCATCCGCATCCAGGATCTTCTTCATCGCCCGCTTCTCGCTGACCCGCTCGGCTACAATGCCCCGGAAACCCAATAACTGAATGGTAATCAGCGGCGCCATGGCAACCAGCGCCACCACACCAAAGGCATCTGCCAGAACGGATTCAGCGCCCTGCATCGATACGCAAGCGCCGATGGCAAAGGGCAGAATAAAACCGGAGGTCATGGGGCCGGATGCCACGCCGCCGGAGTCAAAGGCGATAGCGGTATACACCGGGGGCACAAACAAACTCAGCGCCAGAGAGATGAAATAACCCGGTACAATGTAATACACCAGAGAGAAATCAAAAACGATGCGGATCATGCTCAGCGCAATCGCTGCGCCCACACCAATACACAGGCCTACCATCATGCTCTTCTTGCGAACCAGGCCGCCGGTCACATCTTCCACCTGGGCGTTCAGCACATGGATAGCCGGTTCTGCCAGCACCACCAGCACGCCGATCACCAGACCAAAACCGATCAGTACAGCCGGATGGCACGCTGCCAGGGATTGACCCAGCTTATAGCCAACAGGCATGAATCCCACATTCACGCCGGTGAGGAAAATCACCAAACCGGCATAGGTAAACAACACGCCAATGGCGATCCGCAGCAGCTTCCGCTTGGGCAGCTTCAGGAAAATGATCTGACAAAGAAGGAAGAATCCCACGATCAAACCCAGCGCGATGGCCACTTCCTTTGCGGTGTGGGATGCCGCATGGAGGAACGCGCCCAAAACATCATTGCTGACGGTGTAATCCGGCACTTGATAGAACATATCATTGGTGGAGAAAATGCCCAGCATCAGCACTGCCAGAATCGGCCCCACACTGCAAAGCGATACCAGGCCAAAGGAATTTTCCTTGCTTTTCTTATCGCCCAGTACGTTGGAAATACCAACACCCAGGGCCATGATAAAGGGCACCGTAATAGGACCGGTGGTGACGCCGCCGGAGTCAAAGGCCAACGGCAGCAGTTTTTCGTTGCCACTGACCACCAGCATCAGCGCCAGGGCAAACAGCAGCATATAAAACAGCATCAGAATGCTGCCCAATCTTCTGCGGAACACGATTCGCAGAATCGCAACAAGCAAAAAAACGCCAACGCCGACGCCTACGGCATAGATCAGCAGCGTCCCGTTCATTACCGCGCTGACCTGATTGGCCAGCACCTGCAGATCCGGCTCTGCCACCGTGATCAGCATACCCAACATGAAGCAAACCGCCAAAAGCAGCCACAGCTTTTTCTGCCTGGACAGGCCGGCGCCCACATGGGCGCCCATGGGGGTCATTGCCAGATCCGCGCCCAAATTAAACAGGCCTATCCCCAGGATCAGCAACACAGCGCCGATGCTGAAGGTAATCAGCTCCACTCCGGAAACGTTAAAAAGCGGCGTCAACGCCAATATGTACACCACCAAGGTAACCGGCAAGGCAGAGACCAGCGCTTCTTTGATTTTCAACCAAAGTTCCTTCAATTCCCTTCCCCCGTTTTCGTATATTTTTCCATAAAATTATAACACTTTTGCATATATATAGCAATAACCTTTGCAAAAAATTTATAAATAAATCTCTCTGGACCAAAGCGCGATGCTCTTAGCGGAAGATAGCAAGAAAATGAGAAATGATTCTATAAAAACTGGCAGGTCATATTGACCTGCCAGAAATTCTATCCGATCCACTGCAGAAAAAGCGGCAGATTACGGCAAATTGTAAAGAGGATGTACGCCGCCAGCGCCACATAAAACGCAGACATGGAATACATCTTTTTCAATGCGGTCACCGCCCATTTCTGCCCCAATACAAAGCCGACATTCAGCAGCAATCCGCTGGCGATGGCATAAAGGATCCAGCAAAATACCATAGGGTTATGCCAAAAAGCCTCCGCAAAAGCGCCCTGCAGAAAGCTTTGGGCGCAATGGGTGCCGCCGCAGGTGCCGCATTGCGCCCCAACAAAAGTCCATTTACAGGGCTTGCCCACGGCCAGCATCCTGTCAAGCAACCGATTACACAGCGGAATCCCCGGCAAAATCGCCAGATCCAGCATCAGCACCGGCAGCCATAACCGCTCTGCCAGCCAGCCAACGGTTCTACGCCAAAAACTCAAAACCCGAACTCCCCATAGCCGTCCAAATAGGACATGGCACCCAGAGCCGCATTGACGATGGACATAATGGCAAACAGGCCCAAAGCTACGAAGCACAGGATCAGGCCCACTTTATTCCGGGCATCCTTCTCCCCCGGCTGATAAGTATTCCGGTTCTTAAGGCCAAACACCAATCCGATGATGGCGCAGACCAGGCCGGGCAACATACCCAGACAGCCACACAAACCAAACTGCAAATTGATGGCGCAGGAGACAATGCCCATTACCAAAACCAGACCCGACTTTCTTTCCGACGCAGGACGGACCGGTTCTGCATGGTAAACCGGGGGAACATAGCCATAGTTCGGCGCTGCACCGGGATCAAACCCAGGCGCAGCCGTCCGAGCAAGGGGTTGCTCCTGGGCAGGCTGTACCGGTTCCTGAACCTCTGCCACCGGCGTTGCCGGCGCAACATACAAACGGTAACCGCAATCCGGGCAGAACTGCAGACCGTTTTCGCAGGTATTACCGCAAGAAGGACAAATCATTCCAACGACCTCCTAAAATCTAGATTGACCCTATGATAGCATATTTTTCACATACCCGCAACCATTTTATGCAAAAAAATCCCCCGGACAAAAGTCCGGGGGATTCTGATGCTATTAAGAGCTACAGATTACTCGTAGATCTCGGTGACAACACCGGAACCGACGGTACGGCCGCCCTCGCGGATAGCGAAACGCAGGCCCTTCTCGATAGCGATGGGGGTGATCAGCTCAACGTTCATAACAACGTTGTCGCCGGGCATGCACATCTCGGTGCCCTCGGGCAGAGTGATGATGCCGGTAACGTCGGTGGTACGGAAGTAGAACTGAGGACGGTAGTTGTTGAAGAAGGGAGTATGACGGCCGCCTTCTTCCTTGGACAGGACGTAAACCTGGCCGGCGAACTTGGTCAGGGGCTTGATGGAGCCGGGCTTGCACAGAACCTGGCCTCTCTCGATCTCCTTCTTGTCAACGCCACGCAGCAGAGCGCCGATGTTGTCGCCAGCTTCAGCGTAGTCCAGCAGCTTGTGGAACATTTCGATGTCGGTGCAGACGGTTTCCTTCATATCTTCACGCAGACCAACGATCTGAACCTTGTCGTTCTTGTTGATCTGGCCACGCTCAACACGACCGGTAGCAACGGTGCCACGGCCGGAGATGGTGAAGACGTCCTCAACGGGCATCAGGAAGGGCATGTCAGCCTTACGGTCGGGAGTGGGGATATACTCGTCGACAGCGTCCATCAGAGCCTTGATGCAGGCGT
>SVLC01000061.1 GCA_015068155.1 Oscillospiraceae bacterium
CTTATGCATCGTTTTACTGCTGCGATAATTTCTTCCACGCTTATTCTTGACATAATAATACTCCCCATAGTGTAGTCTCGAAATTTTTGTTATTTCGAGTGTCTACTCTATGGGGAGCATATCAGCTGGGCAGCGGGGGGATTTTTATGGGATGGATTATAGGTTCGCCAGCTTGCGGCAGGCAGCAGCCAATTCTCCCAGGGTACTGCAGCCAACCATGGGACACAGCGCCGCCATGGTCTGTACGCTGCGCAGATACCGCCACTTATTTTGGGGAATGGGATTGAGCCAAATGACCCGACCGGCCATCTGCTTTGTCTTCAGCAGCGCTGCAACGGCCCGGTTCTGATCGACGGTCTTGGTGTCGGACAGGATCATCAGGGTGGTGGACGCCGTCAAAGGCGTGGGTTTCATAGCCGCCAGTTGTTCCAGCGCTGTGCCCAGGTCGGTGCCGCGGCCGTATAAGCCGGAATCCTTCACAAACTGGCGGAATTGATTCATATCCTCCAGTGCGAAGGCATCCGCCTCAAAGATCTCTTCCGAAAACAGAAACACCCGGGTGCTTTCCGAAACCCGGTTCAGGGATTGGATGAACCGCAGGGCAAATTCCGAAAACTGCATCATAGAGCCGGATACATCGCACAGCAGCACCAGATGCTTGCGGCGATGGGGTTTTTTGCGGTAGCGCAGGCGGTAAAAGCTGCCGCCGGTCTCCAGCCCTTTGCGGATGGTGCGGCGAAAATCCAGCTTGCCGCTGTGACCTCCGGCCCGGCGCTTAGCCGCCAGCTCGCCGTTGATGCGGCGGGCAATGGCCTGGATCATATCAATGGCTTTGGGGATCTCCGTATCCTTAAACTGGGAAATGTCCCGGTAGAGCATACCGATCTCCGGATCGGCTGCCTCCACGCCCATGGCGGCATCTTCCATCAGCATCTGCTGCTCCAAAATGCTCTTGGCAAACACCGAATGGATAAAATCGCCGTATAGCTTGGGATTGCGTTCCGCGTTCCCCTTGTATTTGTCCATGAATTTTGCCAGCCGCTGCCGTTCCGATTCCGGCATGGATGCGTAGGTCTGCCATTGCTCCTCGCTAAGCTCCACCGGCTGATCCCCTAC
Source organism: Oscillospiraceae bacterium (assembly GCA_015068155.1). Classification (GTDB taxonomy): domain Bacteria; phylum Bacillota; class Clostridia; order Oscillospirales; family Oscillospiraceae; genus Faecousia. The sequence goes on from SVLC01000061.1 coordinate 1,117, forward strand.
CCGGAATTGCTCCTGGGCCCGCTGACGGATCGCAGCCTCCTCCACTTCCTTTTCCATCTGCCGGCGGGCCTGCTGCATCATGGCCTCCTGAGAGATAAAAAACCCGTCAAATACCTTATCAAAGGCCAATTGCTCTTCTCGGGATTTGGCAAACACCGTCCGCAGCGCCACTTTCACCGCCATCCGGTCCGCCATGCCCAGTTGGGCCAGGATTCTGCCGGCATCCGCCGTCTCCTGGGGACCGATGGGCAGGCCTTCCTGCCGCAGCATCCGGGAAAAGGCGGAAAGCTTTTCCAAATAGACTTCCGGCTCAGCCATGATGGTGGCCTCCGCATTGGCCGCCGCAGCCACAGCTATGGTTGTGGGGCTGCAGTCCCTGGTCCAGGAAATGATCAATGTCGTCGTTGTTTTTCAGCACAAAACCGGCGGTACGCCGCAGCGCATCAGGGGTCAGCTCCCGGATGCCCAGGGCATCCAGCGCCGCTGCCCAGTCCAATGCCTCGGCAATGGAAGGCTTTTTTAGGATCACATCGCTCTGCCGCAGCTGATGGGTGGCCAAGGCCACCTGGGCGCAGAGCTGATCGTCGATATGGGGCAGCTTGGCCCGGAGAATCGCCAATTCCTTTTCCATATCCGGATATTCGATGTGCAGATAGGCACAGCGGCGGCGCAGAGCCTCGGAAAGCGGCCGGGCCCGATTGGATGTCAGCACCACAAAGGGAATCGTCCGGGCGGCAACGGTGCCGATCTCGGGAATGGACACCTGCATATCCGACAGCAGCTCTAGCAGGAAAGCCTCAAACTCCTCGTCGGATTTGTCGATCTCATCGATCAGCAGCACCACCGGCTTTTCCGACCGGATGGAATGCAGCAGCGGCCGCTCCAGCAGATATTCATCGCTGAACAAGCTGCGCTGCAAGGCAGATTTATCATCTTCATGCTGGTGGATCTGGATGGACAAAAGCTGCTTTTGATAATTCCACTCGTAGAGCGCTTTGCTTTCATCCAGCCCCTCATAGCACTGCAGGCGCACCAGATCCCGGTCCAGCGCAGCCGCCATCACCTTGGCGATCTCGGTCTTGCCTACGCCGGCGGCGCCTTCGATCAACAGCGGACGGCCCAGTTGCAGCGCCACAAACAGCACAGTAGCCAGGGTCTCATCGTAAATATAATGGCATTCGTCCATTTTTTGCTTCAAGGTTTGCAGGTCCATACACATATCCTCCCAGGGCATTTTTTATGATTATAGCATAAAAATTGTCTTTTGGGAATACGGAATTTTCTCTTGAACTTTATAAAAAATACCCGTCGGAAGGCCCTTGCGGTTCCGACGGGTATTTTGTGTATTCCTGTTTGATCGCATCATAGCGAGTTTCCCAGATTCTTCCTGCGGTGTTTCCGGGGCAGGATCTTCCGCAGGGTCTGCTTCTTCCGGAATCGGCGGCAACCGTTCATTTTTTCTTCTGGACAGCGCTGACGATGATGCCCAATTCCACTTTTGGAACACCCCCGCCCCGATAATTGGCCCGGTCGTCCACCGTCTCCGGCATATAAACCATCAACGCCATATACACCGTCTCTCCGGCCGTCAATTCCGCTGCCTCCCCGGCGTAGTTGTTCAGCTTCCGGACGGCGATCTCGCGGACCCGTATCCGGCTGCTGACCAGTTCCACCAGCATTTCCTCGGTTGCCGCGGTTACCAGTCCAAACCGCAGATAATCCTGCAGATAAAACCGCTGTCCAAACACATTGACCGCCGGTGTATAATCCGTCACGCTTACCGCGGTTTGGAAGTCAAAGGGAACCGTACCCCTGTTCTCGATTTTCAAAAAGACCACCTGGGCATATCCAGGCTCATAAAGGGCTTCCTCATCAAAAATACCGGTCTGGCTATCCACTTTTTCCCAGGTGCCATCCGGAAGACGATGGGACACCTCCAAATCGAATTCCGCCACATGGAAGATATTTTTCATTTCCCCGGATTGGTCTGCAAACCACGCCAGAGACGCACCGGCACCCAGCAGCAGCCATCCCATCATCATACACAGGCTCAGAACGAAAGCGATCTTTTTATATTTTTTTGTATGTCCCCTGTTCATCATGCCGCTTTCCTCCTTTTTACCGTTTTTCTGCCCTCTGTTTCCATTTCTCTTTTGTTGTACCGATGCATACCAGCGCCAGGACCGTCAGAGCAGAACCGCACATGTTCCCGACCCATCCGCTGCGCCAAAAAGCATCCCCCGTCTGCGGCGGCTTGGGGTCATCCTCCTCCACGGGAAATTCCTCAATTTTGAATTCCCAATCCAGGCAGCCGATTTGATTTTGATATTCGTTATCCAATGTTACCGGCACATCCAAAATCACTTCCAAATTCACTTCGCCCCCGGAATACAAGGTGCCCAGATATACCCAATCCGTTAACTGCGCCGTTTCATTGGCTGCCGCGTCAAACATATAGGCCATGCGGTCGTCTTCCCTTTTCCTGACCCGCAGACGCAGCTGCGACAAAAACGCCTCCGAGCCGGACTCAGCGCCCAAAGAACGGATATATATTTTGACCTTCACCTCCTGGGAGGCATCATTTTTAACGGTAATCATCCCGGTAATGCTGTCGCCGGGCATCACATTCTTGAAATCCGCAAACAGATCTGTGGGGGAATGGGCGCTTCCCGGCACGAAGATAAAATTCCCGGCTTTGCCATGGTAGGTTACAACGCCGCCGTCTGCGGAAGCGCACAGCGTCCAGGAAGAAATCACCGCCGCGCAAAGCAACAGAGCAATCCATTTTTTCATTGCGCACCCTCCTTATTCCTTGGGCCAGCCGGAGGCGGTATAGGTATTGTTGTCCTCTATCGGATTATGCTCACTCTGCACCGCATGGGCCACCACCGTTAGCTGCAATGTTTTGCCTATGTAACGGTTATCCACCTTGGAACCCACGATCTGCACATGGGAAAACACATCCGGCGTGGTTTCTCCGGGAGACACGATCCCCTTGTAGTAATACCAGCCATCATGATACTGCCAATATGCTTCGTTGATATCCAATTTAAAACAATCCTCGGCTGAAAGTGTTTGGCAATCCACGCCGTAAACGATCTTCACCCGCAGATAGAAAGGATGCTCACAGTCACTTTCAATACGCACCTTCTTGCTGATGATATCCCCGGGGAGGATATACACCCCTTCCTGGGGAAATGGGGTGCCCTGGTCCGTGGTTTCATGGATCAGGAACTGAACGCCGCCGGAGGTCACCACGCTGGTCGCTTTTCCCACCGTCGTATAATACGCCAGGGTCTGCCCACCGAAAAATGTCATCGTAACCGCGACCAGCGCAGCCACTGCCAGCCTTATTTTGATCTTTTTCAAAAACACACCCCCTTTTTCTTTGCCTGACGGCAAGCAAAAGGCACACCGGTGTATGCCCTTTGGTTGCCGCCCAACCTCCGCAGAGGTTGGGACGGACTTTTCCTGTTTTGGTTGTTTCAGCGCGTTAACCCTGATAAATATACAGACCGTCAGCCTGCAGCTCATAAGCGCCGGTGGGAGCGGTCAGCGCCTCATCGTCATCGCCGGCGGTCAGAATCACCTGATAACCGTCCTCCGCGGCGGTCAGCGTGCAATCCGCAACGGTCAGCTTATAAGCGCCGGTGGTCTTGCGGATGATGATAGGCTGCGGGGCGGCGATGGCGCAGTCCTTCACGGTCATATCATAGGCGCCGCTGCCGTCCGCACGGATGCCGTAGCCGATGGCATCGATGACGGTGTTTTCCACCGTAATGCCGGTGCAGGTGCCGAAGGACAGCCCATTTTTGCCGCCGGTAATGGTTACATTGTCCACAGTAACACCGTTGCCGCCGGTAGCCCACATAGCGCCGTACATACCGGTGAAGGTGCTGTTCTTAACCGTGATGTTGTATGCCTGACGCATACGCAGACCCACAGCCTCGGTCCCGTCGGCAGCAGTGAAGCTACAGCCATCAACGGTAACATTATGGGCATAACGCTCAACAGAGCCGGTGCTGTTGGCGCTGATGAAATCCACCGTACCATCGGTAACAAAGTTGATATTCTTGAGGGTCAGTGTTTCAGCCCCCTGGAAACGGGCCTGGCCGTGGATGTAGAAAGTGCCGGTAAACTGTCTGCCAGCGCCTTCGACCGTCAGGTTGACGCCTTCCTTCTGGGTAGCGGTCACATCGCCGGTGATGTCAGCATTCAGCATGATCACATAATCACCGGTGGCATTGTTCAGCGCCTCCTGCAGTTCGGCAGCGTTGTGGACCAGAATATTCACATTCTCAGGGACCACCACCCAGTTGGCGCCGTTTTTGATGGTCTTGTAGCCGGGGGCCAGCCACTGTGCAGGATCAAAGCCGAAAGTGCCGCCACGGATGATAACAGTACCTTCGCCCAGGATGCCGGCAGTATAGCCGCTGCGGGTAGAAGCCTTGCCGAAGGTGCCGCCGTTGATCTCAACCGTGGCGCCGGCGCCCACATAGATATACGCCCGCTTCTGATTTTGGGTTCTGTCCCAATCAAAGCTGCCGCCATTGATGGTCAGCTTACTGTCCTGGCCCACCACATAGAACAGATATCTGCCGGAAGTGCTGGTGGTATTCATATCCACGCTGCCGCTGTTGAACACAGCCTGCGCGCCATCCACAATGCCAAACGCGCCGCCCTTGGCATGGATCGCCACATCGTTCATGGTCGTCTGAGAACCGGCGCCCAGCACTGCGGCGTAATCAGCAGCGCTGCCGGCATCGATCTGAACGCCGTTCAGCGCAGCGGAGCCATTGTTTTCAAAGCCCCAGGAATTGCTGACGATGGAACCGCCGTTCAAAGTCAGATTGCCGTTGTTGATCAGCCCGCTATCGAACTTCTGATTCAGCATCTCCATGGAGTCGCCTTCCTGGATAACATAGTCAGCGTTGGCATCATAGTCGGTGCCGAAGCTGTCGCCTTCATACTCCACCTGGGTAGCCAGCAGGTTGATACCCAGATCAATGGTGGGAACGACCGCGTCCTTGGCGTAGTTGGCTTCGTTGCCCACATTTCCGGGCATATAAACCACCAAGGCCACCACAACTTCCTGGCCGGGGGTCAGTATCTGGCTTGCGGGCGCATAGCTTTCCTTCAGCCCCATGGCGTTCTGCGCAACCGCATTGCGGGCAGCAGAACGGCTGTCAAAGGCAACGGTGACGGGCATAATGCCGTACTCGATGTAATCGGACAGTTCGAATTCTTCGCCGTCTACATTGACAGAGCCGTTCTCGCCGGCAATATTCACATTCAGGATGTACTTTAACGCCAGGGTCCCCTCGTTGACCACCTTCAGATATACGACCTCGGTATGGCCGGGTTCCCACAGGGAATCGGTGAAAATATTGGTGTCGTTTTTGACCTCGTTCCACCCGTTGGCATCGCTGCTGTAGTACAGATTCACATCCAGATTACCGGCCACGATCTTATTGTTGACGGTAGTCGCGGAATCGGTAAACCAAGCGAAGGTGGTGCCGATGAGCATGGAAACACACAGCAGCAAAGCAATTGCGCTGGTCAAAAGCGTCGATTTGGTAGAAATCTTTTTTGTCATTTTCAATGACCTCCTTTTACATGGCATTTCTTTGGTTGTCACCGGGCTTGAATGCCGCAGACGGCCCGGGACGGTTCAATTACATACCCACAGCCTGGAACGCCTGATAAGCATCGCAGATATCGTCGGTGGTGTCCACGCCCAGGTTCTCGGTCTGCACAGCCTCTGCCAGGATGGTCAGTTCAAACCGGCCGCCGACGAACACCATATCTTCCCGGGTCAGTTCGGTGGGAATGGTCACATTGGTGAACAGGCAGGCGGTGGCCTTGGGCGCCAGCTTGCGGTTCAGATAGAAGGTCATGGTGTAGGTATTTTCTTCCGCATTGTAAACACCAACCTCCATACGGGTCCAGACGGATTCGTCATGGCCGCCAAACATGGTGCCCAGATCATAACCGTTGCCCAGGGCGGCGATCCATGCATCCGCATTTGTGACAGTCACATGCACACGGATGTACTGTTCGTAAGCGCCGGTGTTTTCCACATAAGGCTCCTTATGGAGCTTGCTGCCAGGGAGAATGTTCTCAAAGGACGCACCGTCCTGATCCTTATTCTCAACATCACCGTTGACATATTCCCAAACATCCACGGAGAAGACCGCATCGGGAGTATCCGCAGAGTCTGCGATCATAAAATCGTTGGTAACAGAATCGGAATCGGTAAACCAAGCCAGAGTCCCCATGGAAAAAATGGCAAGCATGCATGCCGCCAACGCCAGCGCAAACGCCTTTTTCTTATTCATCTTCATCAATTGTTTCCTCCTTTCTTCCAGTATCGTTTATTTCAAAATCATGGTTATGGGAATTCCGGTCACAACCATAATTTCAAAACCATTTTTAGGTTTCTTGCTGTATCTGCGCCCTCATCTCATCCGGTTCTGTCATCAGACGGGCATTTTCCGCTTCCGCGTCACAGCGCTCTGCCGCCGGCGCCGTCTTAACCCGCCGTCCTATGCGGAAATCCGGCAGAAACGCCAGCATCAGCAACACAGCCAAACCCGCAACGGCGATATACATCCCAGGCGGATTCTGCACAAAATCCGACACATATCCCAGTTTGGGAATGCGGAACCGGGGTACGCCGATCACATTATTGAAATGCACCGGATCCCCGTCTTCGATCTCATTGGCCAGGCCCTTGGTGTAAAAATGCTGCTTTTCCGCATCGATCCGGACCACCCGATGGGTGGCCACCACCAGATCCTCGTTCAGGATAAAAGTGATGTCATCTCCCACCTGAACGGTGTTGACATCCACCTCTTTGACATAAATCAGATCTCCTACCTGATACGCCGGCTCCATACTGCCGGTCAGTACGGTAAAGCAGCGGTAGCCCAACAACCGGGCACCCATCAAAAACAGCGCGCAAAATATCATCAGCGCCACCATGACCGCGGATGTGATGTTCCATATTTTTCTCATACTCTTCTTCATGGCTCTGCTCTCCTCCTGTATATCACGCCGCCGCGGTTTTATACCGCATCCGCAGGCCACCGGTCTGCCTCCGCGGATGCCTGCTCCGCCGCCTGCTGTTGCGCCAATTGGGCCTCCAGCATCCGCAATTGCTCCAGTATTTTGGCATTTTCCGCCTGCATCTGATCCATCTGCTCCGTTTTATAGCGGCGGAACAAGCGGAAGCATTTGATACCCTCGTAAAGAATGATCATCATAAACGGAATGAAAATGCAGACAATATAACCCGGCGTGGTTTTTAGAAATTGAAAGAATGTTCCCAAATGCGGCACATGGCGCTCATATTTTCCCAGTATGTACGGATAGGTAACCACCGTTTCATCGTCCACATCCGTGGTGGTGCCGTAGGTAATAAAACCCGGATTATTTTCCGCGTCGGCGGTCAGTTTCCGGATCTTGTGGGTCACCGTCTGTCCGAAGCTTTCCGCGCCTTGGGAAACAAAGGTGATGATGTCCCCTTCCCGCAGTGTCGCAGGGTCAACCTCTTTGACAAAAATCAGCGCGCCCGCATCAAAGTCCGTTTTTGCCATGGAGTCCGTCTGGACAATATAGATCTTATAACCAAACAAATTTCGGTCATTTCGGTTGAATGTGGTAACGGATATCACCGTAAAAATCATCATGGATACCGCCAGCGTCACCATCAGCCACACCAGCACCGTTTTTACTGTACGGAACACTTTTTTGATCATATTCCTATCTCCCTTTGTTTACCGAAACAGCCCCTCCGCAGCAAAGAACTGCATAATGTGAATCATGCCGCAGTCTTGCTTGCGTCGGTGTTCCTTTGATTCTCAGTGTATCATCCGCACCGGTGAGAAAAATGCAGAAATTTGAGACCGGCAAAAAAATACCTTCTGCCGGTCTTGCTGTATAAAGAAAGGGCCGGAGAAAAACCTCTCCGGCCCTGGATAGTATAAAAATGCCCGCCGAATATACTGAAGTGATAAAATAATGGTAGACACGAAAGTGCCTACCATTATTTTTATGCTATTATAGACATGGAGGTGGAATTATGGCTGGTAAATACACTATA
>SVLC01000005.1 GCA_015068155.1 Oscillospiraceae bacterium
AACCAGCGAACTCAGCAGTCCACGGAATCTCAACTTCCACATTCTTGGTGGGGTTCATTACGTAGAACTCGAAAGTCTCGCCCTTCTTAAGGGTAACGCTAAAGGTGCAGCCATTCGTTTCACCCATGTTGGGATCACAGTAAGCAGGCTTCCAGGCGTCATAGTCCTTTTTGCCATAAGCGCCCATACCAGCAGCGATGGTGAAGGTATAGGTGCCGTCCTGAGGAGCAGTAAAGGTTGCCAGGTCAGCCCAGGCATTGTTATCGGTGATGTAAACCTTGATGGTTCCGCTGGTGACTGCATCGGAATCAGAAGAACCAGCGAACTCAGCAGTCCACGGAATCTCAACTTCCACATTCTTGGTGGGGTTCATTACGTAGAACTCGAAAGTCTCGCCCTTCTTAAGGGTAACGCTAAAGGTGCAGCCATTCGTTTCACCCATATTAGGATCGCAGTAAGCAGGCTTCCAGGCGTCGTAGTCCTCCTTGCTATAGGCGCCCATACCGGCAGCGATGGTGAAGGTATAGGTGCCGTCCTGAGGAGCAGTAAAGGTTGCCAGGTCAGCCCAGGCATTGTTATCGGTGATGAAGACCTTAAGGCTGCCGGTGTTGTCATTGCCGGGCACATCGGGCTGCTCGGGCTCGGTGGGCTTTTCAGGCTCGGGGAAAGTCACGCCAGTCAGAGTGACCACGGAGCCAATGCCCTTGCCGTATCTGGTCAGATACCAGCGGGAGCCGGGCTGGTTGTTGTTAGCGCCGGTGTTGGGGGCGATGATAACAATCTCGCCGTCCTTACGGGAATCGAAAGCCTCCTGCGCATAGCCAGCGGAGGTGCAATCAGCGCCGGTGATGCCGTTGGGATTGACTTCATCATGATACTTGCCGGAAGTGCCGTCGTAAACACGAACGACCTTGTTGTCCTTCACAACGATAGCGCAGCCCCAGCCATTGCCAGTGATGCAAGCGCCCTTGTAGTTGGAAGTGTAGATGATCAGGGCCCAATCAGCAGCATTCAGGTTGTCCTGGTCAACAGCGACCTTGGACTTTTCAGTCTCAAAGGTGCACTCTTCCCAGCTGGTGATGTGCAGGGTAACCTTCTCAGCGGGAGTGTCGGGAGTGTCGGGGGTCTCAGCGTCGCCGCCGGGAGCAACTTCGCTGTCGCCGCCGGGTGCAACTTCGCTGTCGCCGCCGGGTGCAACCTCGCTGTCGCCGCCGGGAGCAACTTCGCTGTCGCCGCCGGGTGCAACTTCCGCGCTGGAATCAGCGCCGGGGAAAGCCTCGTTGGCAGATGCAAAAGCGCTGACACCGGGCATAACCAGGCTCAGAACCATGCACAGGCACAGAACGATGCTCAAAATTGCAGTTTTCTTCATAGAAATTTTCTCTCCTTTTACGGTTTTTCGGCAAGTTCTAAAAACTATCTGCCGCGAGGGCGAATCAGCGGCAGGCGGTTTTTAGAACTCGCCATATCATAACCCTATGCAGGGAAAATGAACCAGATGCAAAGTTGGGGGAGGAGCGGCCCCTCCCCTATTGTTGGTTGATTACTCAGCTTCCTTCGTGATGGTCAGGGTAACGGTGGTGCTGTCGCCAAAGTAGGTGTACTCATTGGAGAACAGATAGCCGTCAGCCACGATGACCTTGGTCATTGCGCCAACAATACCGTGCTGGTAGAACTCGGCAACGCCGTTTTCATTGGTCTGCACAGGCGCATAGCAGCTGCCATCATCGCACAGCTGCACGTACACGCCAGCCACGGGGTTGCCATCCTGGTCCACAACGATTACGGTGTGGCTGGGGGTATCGGGATTGGTGGGCTGGGTGGTGGAACTGGTGGGCTGGGTGGTGGAAGAAGTAGTGGGTTCGGTGGGTTCGCTGGGTTTCTTGGTGGTAGTGGGGTTATCATTACCGGTGCAGGCCACAAAGCACAGCGCAAGGGTCAGCACCAGCATGACGGCAACAAGCCGCTTCATGTTGTTCATGGGATTCTCCTCCTGAATATGTGTTTTCATCTTGCAAACAGCAAGAGTATCTAATGTATTGTAACATTTTCCCTGGCCAATTGCAAGAATTTTTTTATGAACATTGGGTAGATTTAGCCTTCAGCAGGCGGTTCGGGACTGGGTTCCGGCTCCGGCTCCGGTTCCGGCTCCGGCTCAGGCGGCTGCGGAAGGGGCTGGGTTTGGACATTGCCGCAGACATCGCACTGACGCTGCTGATTGACGCCATCGCCGCTATCGGTCCAGGGGCCGTAATGGCTCTCGCAATCGGTGCCGATGGTGTGAACCTGGGTCCTTCCGCAAATGGCGCAGGTGCGGCTGGCGGTCAAGCCGTCCGCAGCTTCCGTCCAGGGGCCGTAATGGCTTTCGCAATCGGCGCCGATGGTGTGAATCTCCGTCCTGCCGCAAATGGCGCAGGTACGGCTGGCGGTCAAACCGTCCGCAGCTTTCGTCCAGGGACCGTAATGGCTCTCGCAATCGGTGCCAATGGTGTGAACCTGGGTCCTTCCGCAAATGGCGCAGGTGCGGCTGGCGGTCAAGCCGTCCGCAGCTTCCGTCCAGGGGCCGTAATGGCTTTCGCAATCGGCGCCGATGGTGTGAACCTCCGTCCTGCCGCAAATGGCGCAGGTGCGGCTGGCGGTCAAACCGTCCGCAGCTTCCGTCCAGGGGCCGTAATGGCTTTCGCAATCGGTGCCGATGGTGTGAACCTCCGTCTTGCCGCAAATGGCGCAGGCGCGACTTGCTGTCAAGCCGTCTTCCCCAACGGTCCAACCCGTCATATGATCGGCGCAATCGGTATCCACGATGTGGCTTTGGACTGCGGCGCAAATCAGGCAGGTCCGTTCATAACGCAAGCCGTCTTCGCTGGGTGTCCACTGGCCGCAGGTGGCATCGCTGCAATCGGCGCCGGTAATGTGGTGCTGCTTTGCGCCGCAGATCACGCAGGCGCGTTCATAGCCCAGGCCATCGGCAGACGGCATCCAGGGACCGTACTCCGTACAATGGGTGCCGGCATAGTGGTACTGCTTGGCATCGCATACGCTACAGCTTCGGACAGCATCCTTTCCGTTGGCATCCATGGTCCACTGGCCAAAGTGCGCTTCCGTGCAAGACTCGCCGATGGTGTGCTGCAGCAAACTGTGGCACACACGGCATACCCGCTCGTAAGCGGTGCCGGCGCTGTTCAGCGTCCACTGGCCGCAGGTGGTATCATCGCAATCCACATTGATCTTGTGGCAGATGACCTCACCGCAGATGGTGCAGTTCGCGTAATAGGCCAGATCCTGCAAGGACTGGGACCAATGATCCGCGGTATCCGCAGAACAATCCACGCCCACGCCATGGGTCTGCACAGTATAACAGTGGATGCATTCCCGGATCATGGCGGTGCCGTCCTGGTTTTTATGCCATATAGTGAATTCGTGCTGGCACAACGCCGGATCGATGTGGATGTAGCAGGCCCGGAACAGCCAACCGGCCTCCGGAATCAGCACCAAATCCAACACATCGGTGAACAGATAATTTTCGGAATTGGGATCAAACCAGCCCACATGTTCGCCGTACTCCTGGATCATGGTGTACAGGGTCTCATTGACCGGGTACAATCCCTTGGTAGGCTCCATAATGGCCAGATAGGCATTCATGCATTCGGTGTAGTCCCGCTTATAGATGGGATAGCCGTCCTCGTCGTAGATGTACCAGGCCATCTCCCCTGTTGCCAGCATCTGCTGGAAGGAAACGCCAAAAATCTCGCTCTTCAGGTCGATCAGGACCACCGGGCCGTCCTCGGTATCCATGTGGTAGTAGCCGTCCTCACCCAGCACCATGGGATGCATGCTCATATAGTCCAGATACTTGATCTGGGCATAAGGCGGCAAATGCGGCAGATAGGGATCGGTGGAAATATCCGGCGGCACAGGCATGGGATCCTGCACGCAATCCGGCACACGGAACACGGTAACGATCGCATTGGTCACATCATAGGCTGCGTCGATACCCACAACATAGGTCTGGCCCAGTTCGGTGATCTCCAAAGTCAGCACATTATCCACCACGCCTACAGAAAGCGGTGTGGTCTGCGCCAATGTCTTCCAGTTTTCTACCTCCGCGCCTTCCTTGTTGACATAGATCTTATAAGTACCGGTGCGGGTAGGTGTGAACAGGAAGTAGGTCACGTTCATAGGCTCCACCTCTACAAAGGTATTGCCCAGCGGCAGATAGTACGCATTGAATGTGGAACCGGGGGTCGTGGTAGGCTTCACCGTGGCAGGCTTGCCGCTGACACCGGGCGCCACCACGATGGTGGTTTCCGTCACCTCGGCGGTCAGCTCCAGACCCACCTGCTCATAGCGCATATTGCCGTTCTGGAACACCAGTTCCACGGTATAATTGCCCTGCACTAGATGCGTGGTCGCCACGCCCTCGGTAACGATCAGGGTATGGACTGTGCCGTCGGCAGCATACAGGCGGACGACCACATCGCTGTAGGGATCGCCGAAGCCGTCGAGAATGGTGACGGTGTAAGGAATCTTGGTAAGACTCTGGTTGTTCTCCAGAACGATGGTAACATCCGGCCGTACGCCGAAGGAATAGCTGTCCTGCTTGGAGGTGTAACCCTCGGGGGCTACGATAGTAGCCTGATGGCTGCCGGCAGGCAGCTGGAACACGGCATTGCCGTTTTCGTCAGTACGCATAAAGCTGCTGCCAACGGTAACCACCACGTTGGGAACCGGCAGGCCGTCGTGGTCCTGCACATGAATGGTATAGGTGATTACCTTTTCCTCAAACAGCCGGACAACGATCTGCTTGGTGGTATCATCGGGCGTCAGCAGGTACTGGGAGGCCTCTGCGGTAAAACCGTCGGGAAAAACCAGCTGGACCATATAGCTGCCCTCCGGCAGCATGGTGCTGATCAATCCTTCTTCATCGGAAGTCAGAACCACCGCCTCGCCGTTAACCGTGAAAGTGGCGGTGATGCCTGCCATGGGCAGGCCTTCCACGTCCTTAAAAGACAGGCTGTAAAGGATTTCCTCTAATGCTCCAATACCCCCGTGCTCCGAGTAGGAGACGAGGGTCTGGATGGTGGTTTCCGGGTAGTTCTGGGACGCGTCCTTCTGACTCATGAACACGATACGCAGGGTATCGCCTGCGGAAACGGGAATGGCAACGGTCAGGTTGCCATTCTCGTCGGCCACACATTCCTCGTGAAAAAGCATGACCTGCATGGTGTTCTCATTGTCGATCTGGATTTGATACGCCTGGCCGCCCGCCAGACCGGTGACAGCCAGCATAATGAAGCCGGTCTTATCCGCCTTCATGGTATAGAACATGCCCTGGTCGTTGCCAGCCTGGATAACCACCTGATTTTCGCCGTAGTTCAGCGTAATGGGGGTGGAGGGCATGCCCTGGGGCATCACCAGTTTCACATTGACGGTCTGATCTTCAGCACCCTCATTGTGAAACTCCAGCCTTGCTGCGTCGTAGGTATCGGCGCAGCGAAGCTCGAAAGTGATCAAGCCGTTGGCATCCGCATCATAGCGGGTGTCGCCGTAGACCACATAAATATTACTGTTTTCCACTTCCAGGATCATTCTGTCACAGCGCTGGATGTTGCAGTAGAAGCTCTTTCCGGCCTCCACATTCAACTGCAGAGACTCCACGCTGCCGGAAGTGACCATAGGATTACGCTTGTGACCCACGGGGTACTCCATGGTATCCAGGTCTTCCATTTTATTCACCAGCTTCTGCTGGTAGTCATCGGAAGTAAAGTGGTTGAACGCGCCCTCGAAGACACCCTCCTCCACCACCTTGCCGGATTCCATCAGGCAGATCACACCGTAGCGGTCGATGATCACGGTGCGGGGATAAGCCTCCACGCCCATAGCCTTGTTCCAGGCGAAGTCTGCCTTCACCATGGGGAAGGTGTATCCGGTCTCGGCCTGGAAGGCTGCCACATCTTCGGCATCCTCATCCAGGGAGGTATTCATGGCGATCACTTCCAGCTTATCGCTGTAAAGCTCATAAGCAGCCTGCAGATAAGGGAACTCCTGCTTGCAGGGGCCGCAGCCCACATACCAGAAGTTCAGCACCACGGCTTCCTTGGTCTTCAGGATCTCAGAAATGGTGTGGCTGTTGCCGTTAACATCGGTAACGGTGAAATCGGTGACCACATCGCCCCGCTTATACACCCGATCCGTGGCATTGCCTTCCATCACAACGGACGATGTCAGCACAATGTCCATCTGATTATCGGTCAGGACATAGGTCGGCTGGGCATCGTAGCCCAGAGGTACATCATGCAGTTCCAGGGTATACTTATCACTGCGGGGAGCCGTGAAAGTGATGGTGCCATCGCTTTTCAGCTTACCCCAATCCAGGATCTTATCGTCCTCCATGGGGTCGCGCACATAGTACTGCACGCCCTCCATGGCCATGCCGCCTGCGGTCTTGACCGTGATGGAATAGAGCACATCCGGCGGATCCGTAGGTTGGGTAGTGGTAGGAACCGTGGTAGGATCGGTCTCGCAGGCTGCCAACAGGCACATGCAAAGCACAGTGCACAGCAGCAACAGCACCGCGGAAACGCTCTTTTTAGTTGCCATAAATTATCACGCTCCTGTTACTGGGTTCGTAGGTTTGGCGAAAATTACTCCAGGTAGCCACACATAAACAGCCAGGCATTCTCCGCATTGACACTCTCTTCGCCAAAGATGTAGCGGGTATCGGTATTGTCCCACCAGCCGGAATAAGCGCCGTGGTTCTTGATGATGTACATCAGATCATCCGTCAGCGGATACAGGCCGGTGTTGCGATCGATGCAGCCGCCGTTATAGGTCTTATTGTTCTCGTCGTAAACGCCAATATAGTCCTGCAGGCAGTTGGTGTAGATCTCACCGCGGTCATAATTGCCTTCTTCGTTCTTGAAATAGGCGGTAACGCCCGCATTCTTCAGAATGGTATCGTAGGGAGCCAGGTAGCTGTTGTAATCGGCAGACTTCTCACCCAGGAACACCACCACCAGAGGACCGGTGACGGAATTCAGGTGATAGTAGCCGGTAGCCTCATCCAACACCAGTCGGATCGGCAGGCTGGAAGTAATATCAAACTTCTTGACCTGCTTGCCGGCAGGCATAGTCCAGGGCGTCAGGGCATGGGTGGTCTTGTAAGTGGTCTTGGGGATGGAGGTGTCGATATAATCGCTGACACGCTGTACATACAGCACAGTCTCCACATCCTCCGTGCCGGGGTTATCCACGCCGATCACAAAGGCATTGTTGGGAGAGACCATGCCGGCGGAAATGGACACATGGGTGCCGTTGTTGGGGCCTTCCTTACCGGCGTCCTGGCTCATGATGTAGTGCTCGCTGCCGTAATAGCCCACCTTGTAGTCGTTGTTACCGGTGAAGAAGTCGTATTCACCGGCGACATCAGGCAAATACAGGAAGTAGTTGCGGCCGGGCTTCAGGGTAACATATGTATTGCCGGTGCGCAGAGGATAAGCCGTATACTCATCGCCATCGGCATAAACGGTTTCACCCTCGGTGCTTTGCGCCAGGCACAGGTTGATGGTCAACTGTGTCTTGGTCTCATTGAGGGTCATGGCGGAAGAATCGTAGTAATAGCTCTTGCCGTCCAGGAACATCAGTTCCACATTGTAGCTGCCCTTGGGCAGTTCCTTCTGGGCAACGCCTTCTTCATTGGTGTTCTGCATCACGGGATCGGCGCCGTCCTGCAGGAACTTGACGATCACATTGGATGTAGCAGGCTTGCCGTCCACGCCGTAAACCGTCACCTGATACAGCAGCATTTCGGGCTTGGGTTCGGTGGGCTCGGTGGGTTGGGTAGTGGGGGCAGTGGAAGCCGTGGTGCTGGGGCCGGTGGTGTCGTTGCAAGCGCACAGCACGGAGCACAGCATCAGTACGGCCAAAACCAGGGACGCGATCTTTCTAAAAGTCATGATTAACGCTCCTTTTTTTCCGGTGTTCCATCAACCGAAACACCTATAGATGGTGTACCGGACCCTTTGCAGGGTCCGGCATGCCATTATCTCGTGTTATTCTTTCAGCTTGTGATTACTGACCCATGTAATCGTAGTAGTAGCACAGCTTGCACCAGGAGTACTCAACGCCCTCGAAGGTGAACTTATCCATCAGCATCTGCAGCAGCTCAGCCAGCTCAGCGGTCACAACCACGCAGCCGTCCTCGGGCTTGCCCTCTGCATCGATGATCTGATCCAGGAAAGCGCTGATCTCAGCGGTCTTGTCTTCGCCGGTGCCGTGGTAAATGCCCTGGAAGATCTCCTCCAGCTTGTAAGCCTCGGCATAGGTGTCGTAGTCAGTGCCCCACATCTGCTTCAGATACTCTCTGGTAGCATCCACATCGTTGTTGTGGTTCTTCAGGTAGGTCATGATTTCCTGGTCGTACTCGTTCAGCGCGAAGTTGAACGCGCCCATTTCGATCATCTTGCTCAGGCTGGTGCTGAAGATGGGGGTCAGCATGGTGAAGTCAGCGTACAGCTTGCTGCCGCGGACCTTGTTGCCGTCCTTGTCGGTCTTGACATGGTAGTAGATGCCATCCTCGCCCAGTTCCACCTCGATGCCGCCGGAGATGATGACCTCAGTGCCCTCGATGTAGGTGAACACACCGGGAGATGCCAGGCGGAACATATCATAGGTCTCGCCCAGGAATTCCAGATCGAAAGCGATGTAGCCGGTCTCATAGACATCCCAGAAAGCGATGTCGATGAAGTAATCCTTGCCGGCTTCCATGTAGTAGACCATGGAAACATTGTTGCCTTCCAGGTACAGGCGCTCTTCAGCAGCATAGGTGTACTGAGGCACTCTGTCGTAGAAGCCCTGCTCAGTGAAGATCCAGGCATCCAAACCGTTGGAAGAGTTGGAATGAGAAGTGATGCGGTAAGCGCCGGACACGGTGGGCGTGAAGCGGAAGAACTTACCTCTGGGAATGATGGGACGGTCGTAGTAGAAGCGGTTGTGATCACCGGTCTCGCCGTTGGCGCCCTGGAATACCAGCTTGCCATTGCCATCGTCCACCCACTTGCCCAGGATAGCCTCGGGAGCGGAGAAGGGAGCCAGGCCCTCGATGGGGTCGGTCAACTGATTGTCGCTGGGACCGTAAGCCTGGTAGTACTCACAGATCTGCAGCCACTCGTTCTTGTCGGAAGCATCGAAGCCCTTGATCTCGGCAACGATCTTCAGCAGCTCGGCCAGCTCATAGTTGACGGTGCAGTAGCCGGTGAGCATGGAGTTGGAAGCGTAGCTTGCGTAGGGAGTCAGTTCTTCATTGTAGTCATGGCCATTCTTAACGATCTGGCCGGAAATAGCCATATTGTAAATGTAGTCATCCTTGCAGAACTGGCTGTAGCCCATCAGATTTGCCAGCAGCAGCGGGCCGTTGACGGAGCCAACATGGTAGTAGCCATCTTCCTCGTTGTAGAAGATCTCGGCGTACTGGAAGGAACCATCGGCCTGCTCAACAGCAGCCTGGCGGGGGATGAAGGTATCCACATCGATATCGTTCTTGTCGATCACGCGGACATTGTCAATGTAGATGGTGTCGTCGCCATCATTGGTGGAGCCGTCCTTCATGTAGACGATGGCGATTTGGTAGGTACCGGCCTCCTCTGCAACGCAGGGATAGCAGGTCTTCCACTGGGGATTCTCATCGTAACCGGACATCTGGTAGATATCATCGCCGTTGACGATGATCACAGCGCCGTCAATGCCCAGTTCGCAGGAAACGATGTAGTCGAAGCCAACAGCCTGGCCGGCCTCCAGCACCACATCCATGTACAAAATAGCGTAGGAGGAGTCAACAAAGTTGTTAGAAGCCTTCACGCAGGTCTGGCCGTTATACTCGGTGGTAACGAAGGGCCACACATACTTCCAGGCATCGCCATCGGTTTCCTTGCTGGCAGCATAGTAGTTGACATTGATATCGCCGCTAGTGATGGCGCCGTTCACAACGTCATGGCCCTCGAAGGGCACATCCGGTACCGGATCATCAATAAAATCTTCGGGGTTTCTGATCAGAACAGTCTTGTAATCATCAGCGGTATGGTGGTTAAACAGCTGCTTCCACATGTACTCGCTGGTGATAGCGCCGGCGTGAGCCATGGTGATCACACCGTAACGGTCGATGATCACGGTCATGGGCCAGCCACCGCCGCCGAAGCTGCCAATGCCCAGGCCATTCTTGATCAGGCCCATGGGGAAGCCCAGGCCCAGAGAAGACTTCCAGGAGTTCACATCATCCAGGGTCTCGCCGGGATAGTCATCCAGGGCCCAGATGGCGATGTCTTCGGAAAAGTCGCCGTAAACAGCGTTGATGGCGGGGAACTCCTTATAGCACCAGGAGCAATCGCTGTACCAGAAGTTCAGCATAACCATCTTCTTCTCGGCCAGGGTCTCGGACAGCTTGTGGGTAACGCCTTCGCTGTCGGTGAACTCAAAGTCATACATGATGTCGCCCAGCGCAAAGGTCTTACCGCTGACGCTTTCACCAGCGATCACGGAAGAGGACAGGGCGATCTGGCAGACATTGCCGGTGAAGCTGTAGGACTCCTCAGCCTGGTAACCGGCGGGCACATTGCCCAGCTTAACGGTGTAGGTCTTACCGGTCTTCATCTCGATGGAGTAGCTACCGTCGGTGGCAGTGGAACCGGCCTGGACCATGTTGTCGCCGTCATAAACCATGACATTGACGCCTTCCAGGGCCAGACCGCCAACACTCATAACCTTAACGACATAGGTAGCCTTGCCGTCGGTTTTGGAGGTGGTGGGGGTGCTATTGCTGGGGGTGGAGCCGGTGGTACTGGGCGTCTGGTTGCCGGTGCAGGCAGCCATGGACAGGACCATCGCAACAGCCATCAGCAGAGATAAAAACTTAGTCAGTTTCTTCATAGCTTTTCTCCTGTTCATAATAGTCTTTTTCGTAGTCTTAAATGGCAACGATTTTTGCACATTCTCGTGGCTATCATACCACACAGGCGGCTATCCGTCAATAAAAAAAAGCCAAAGGTCGCCAATGTTTACATTTTTGTCACGATTTGTATTTGTATGAAATACACGGCTTTTATGGGTAATTATCCAATTTTTACCACTGATTTCTTTGTAATATAAAATGAACACATAATTTTTTATGCATATCGTACAAAACTGCCGGAGTCGTTTTGTCGACTCCGGCAGAAATGCAATTTTTAGTTGATGGTCTCGATCCAGTTGTAGATGTCGGGCTCGACACCGCGCTGGATGCCGGTCAGCTTGTTGTAGATGGCCATAGCGATGGGACCGATCTCGCCGTTGGGGGCCAGATTGATGATATCGCCGCGGTATTCCATCAGGCCGACGGGAGAAATAACGGCTGCAGTACCGGTGCCGAAAGCTTCCTGCAGGGCGCCCTTGCTGTAAGCCTCGTACAGTTCCATAACGGAAACAGGGCGCTCGTAAACCTCGATGCCCATATCCTCAGCCAGCCGCAGAACACTCTTACGGGTGATGCCGGGCAGGATGGAGCCGCCGGTGGGAGCGGTGTAGAGCTTGTGGTCGATGATGAACATCATGTTCATGGCGCCCACTTCCTCCACATACTTATTCTGCTTGCCATCCAGCCACAGAACCTGATCGTAGCCGTTCTTGGAAGCCTCGTAAGCAGCCTTCAGAGAAGCAGAGTAGTTGCCGCCGGTCTTGGCTGCGCCGGTGCCGCCCTTAACAGCGCGGACATAGCTGTCCTCGATGTGGATCTTGATGGGGGCCATGCCGTTCTTGTAGTAAGAACCGGCGGGAGAGCAGATGATGTAGTACAGATACTTGTGAGCGGGGTGCACACCCAGCTCGGAACCATGAGCGATCATGGTGGGACGCAGGTACAGAGAAGTGCCCTCGCGGGTGGGAACCCAATCCTGCTCCACTTCAGCCAGCATCTTCATGGCCTTCACCTGGAACTCTTCGTCCAGCTGAGGCATGACCATACGCTCGGCAGAGCGGTTCATACGGCGGGCGTTCTCGATGGGGCGGAACATCTGGATGCCACCGTCAGCGCGACGGTAGACCTTCAGACCCTCGAAGATCTCCTGGCTGTAGTGCAGCACGGGAGAAGCGGGATCGATGGCCAGGGGGCCGTAGGGCTGAATGCGGGCGTCATGCCAGCCGATGCCCTCGGTGTACTCCACGATGAACATGTGATCGGTGAAGATCTTACCAAAGCCCAGGGTGCTTTCGTCGGTGGGTTTTTCCTTGGGAGCAGTATTCTTAATAATCTGAATTTCCAGATCCAGCATGGTATTATCTCCTTCTGAATTACTTAACGCAGGCAGCGCCGCGGCGCAGAGCCTCAATGTTCAGGTCCACCAGCTTAGCCTTGGGACCGGTGAACATATGCACCAGCATTTCCTTGATGGTTTCGGTACCCAGGTTGCCCATAGCCTCGATATAGGCGCCCAGCATGACCATGTTGGCCACCTTGGCATTGCCCAGCTCGTTGGCGATGTCCAGACAGGGAACATAGATAGCACGCACATCGTCACGGGAAACCTTCTCGCTGATGATGGAGCTATTGACAAAGATGGTGCCGCCCTTGACCACGGTGGGCTCGAACTTCAGCAGGCTGGGCAGATTCATAGCGATCAGCTCAGTGGGTTCCAGAACGATGGGGCAGATGATCTCATCTTCGGAGATGACGACACAGCAGTTTGCGGTGCCGCCGCGCATTTCGGGGCCGTAGGAGGGCAGCCAGGAAACGGCCTTGCCTTCCTTCATGCCAGCCTCAGCCAGCGTCTTACCAATGGCCATAACGCCCTGGCCGCCGAAACCGGCGATCATGATTTCATTGGTCATATTACTTTACCTCCGCGTCAACATCCTTGTAGACTCCCAGCGGGAAGTAGGGAATCATGTTTTCCTTCAGCCACTCCACGGAAGCAGCGGGTGTCTTGCCCCAGTTGGTGGGGCAGCAGGCCAGAACTTCCACGAAGGTGTAGCCCTTGCCTTCCATCTGCATCTGGAAAGCCTTCTTGATAGCCTTCTTGGCCTTGTTCAGGTTGCCGATATCGGTAACGCAAACACGGGCAACATAAGCGGCGCCTTCCAGAGTGGAGATGATCTCGCTCATACGGATGGGGCTGCCGTAGTGATCCTGCTGACGGCCCAAAGGCGCGGTGGTAGCCTTCTGGCCCACCAGGGTGGTGGGAGCCATCTGGCCGCCGGTCATGCCGTAAATGGCATTGTTGATGAAGATGGTGGTGATCTTCTCGCCACGCATACCGGCGTGGATGACCTCAGCGGTACCGATCGCGGCCAGGTCGCCGTCGCCCTGATAGGTGAAGACGGTGGTGCCGGGTGCGGAAACGCGCTTGATGGCGGTAGCGACAGCGGGAGCGCGGCCGTGGGCAGCCTCGTGCATATCGCAGTTGAAATAGTTGTAAGCAAAGACGGAGCAGCCGACGGGGGCTACGCCGATGGTGGTGCCCAGAACGCCCAGCTCTTCCAGAGCCTCAGCGACCAGCTTATGTACGATGCCGTGGGTGCAGCCGGGGCAGTAGTGCAGCTCGGCATCGGTCAGACCCTTGGACTTCTGATATACAATTGCCATGTTTTCTTACCTCCCAATTGCTGCTTTTGCCGCGGAAGCCACCTCTGCGGGGGTGGGAACCACGCCACCGGCCTTACCAACGAAGGAAACAGGACGGCAGCCCTCCAGGGCGATCTTAACGTCGTCGATCATCTGACCCATGCTCAGCTCAAAGTCGATAACGGCCTTGACGGTGGGCTGGGAAGCGGTGGCCTTCAGCTGCTTAGCGGGGAAGGGCCACAGGGTAATGGGACGGAACAGGCCGGCCTTGATGCCTTCCTTTTCCAGCAGCTTGATAGCTGCCTTGGTAACGCGGGAGGGAGTGCCGTAGGCCACGAACAGGATCTCGCAGTCTTCGGTATTCACTTCTTCCCAACGGACTTCGTTTTCTTCCATGGCCTTGTACTTGGCGGCCAGGCGCTCGTTGTGCTCGGCGCACAGATTGGGATCGATGTACAGGGAGTTGATGACGTTGGGCTTACGCTCGCCCTTGGTGCCGGTGGTGGCCCAGGTCTTCTCGGGCAGCTCACGCTTGGGCAGCTCACGCCACTCAATGGCTTCCATCATCTGACCGATCATACCGTCAGCAACCACCATAACGGGGTTACGGTACTGGTCGGCCACGTC
Source organism: Oscillospiraceae bacterium (assembly GCA_015068155.1). Lineage (GTDB taxonomy): Bacteria > Bacillota > Clostridia > Oscillospirales > Oscillospiraceae > Faecousia. Next base: position 14,213 of record SVLC01000005.1, read on the forward strand.
GAAAGCGATCTGCACATAGTCGGCAGCTTCCTGGATGGTAGCGGGCGCGTAGACCAGGTGACGGTAGTCACCGTTGCCGCCGCCGCGGGTAGCCTGGAAGTAGTCGCCCTGGGCAGGCTGAATGGTGCCCAGGCCGGGGCCGCCGCGCATCATGTTGACGATAACAGCGGGCAGCTCAGCGCCGCACATATAGGTGATGCCTTCCTGCTTCAGGGAAATTCCGGGAGAGGAAGAAGATGTCATAACACGCACGCCGCAACCTGCAGCGCCGTAGATCATGTTGATGGCAGCCACCTCGGATTCCGCCTGCAGGAAGCAGCCGCCGATCTTGGGCAGATGCAGGGACAGGTACTCAGGAATCTCGTTCTGAGGGGTGATGGGGTAACCGAAGAAGTATTTACAGCCAGCACGAATGGCGGCTTCGGCAACGGCTTCATTGCCTTTCCAAAGTTCTTTCTCCATTGTTTCCTCCTTAGTTCTTTTCTACGGTAATGATGGAATCGGGGCACATCTTGGCGCAGCTGGCGCAGCCGACACACTTTTCCATGTCTTCGGGCTTCACCGTTGCAGGATGATATCCCTTGCGGTTGGTTGCATCATCCATGACGATGATGTTCTTGGGGCAGGCCAGGGCGCAAAGCTCGCAGCCCTTGCATCTGTCGCGGTCGAAAGTTACGAATCCGGCCATGTTTGTTATTCCTCCTCACAGAATATGATTTCCCAAGGTTTTTTCATATAGATATTCATCGGCAGCACAGGCTCGGAAAGCTTGTTTTGCACCTGCTCCACAAACTTCCGCTGCACTGCATGGTGAATAACGGGAAGGGATGTCCTTTCGGACAGTTCTTGAGCCAACCGGGCTCCTTTGAGAATTTCCTCTGCTGTTGTTTCCCCGCAGAGATGGGTATTGTTCACAATGCCGGTAACCTTTTGACGGCATTCCGCTTCGATGCCCCGCATATACTGCAGCGCGCTTTCCACGTCTTTGGTCTCGGGTCGGTTGGCATTGAGTACAAACAATAGGTCGAAATCTTCCGGCTTGAGCTGGGGCGCGAATCGGGCCAGTACACGGGCGCCGATGGGATCGCCGCCAATATCCAGCACACCGGTCCACTTTTCCTGCTGGAAAATGCTCATGACCTCCGGGTTGATGGCGGGAATATCCGCGATTCCGCCACAGGAAGTGACGATCACCCGGATGCCGGCATCCTCCAGCATTTTTGCCTGCTCATAGCTGCGGAAATAGGGATTGACGATATCCATATCCGCCAGAGCCACATTTTCATGGTCCTGAGCCAGATGCAGGGCCAAATTCACGGCATATTCCGTTTTACCGCTGCCATAATGGCCGGTAACGATCTGGATGCGCTTCATATTAGTACACCTTTGCGGTTTCTTTGCCGCTGAGCACACGCATAGCGCCCTGGGCCAGGGCCAGCATCTCATCCTCACCGGGATAGATATGTACGGGAGCCAGGTAACCCACATACTCCTCGATCCAACCCATCAGAACCTTATCGTAGGCGAAGCCGCCGGTCAGCAGGATGGCGTCCACCTTGCCCTTCAGCGGCGCGGCCAGGGCGCAGATCTCCTTGGAGACCTGGTAAGCCATGGTGCGGTAAGCCAATTCTGCCTTGGTATCGCCCTCGGCAATACGGCGGGAGATCTCACGGCCGTCGTTGGTGCCGGTGTGGCCCACCAGGCCGCTTCTCATGCACAGTTCCTGGCGGATCTCGGGATAGGTTTTGCCCCACTGGCCGCTGAGGGTAGCCTTGACCACATCCAGCGCGGTCAGGCCGCCGCAGCGCTCGCCGGTGAAGGCGCCCTCGCCTTCCAGGCCGTTGTTCACATCCACCACCAAGCCCTGGCGGTGCGCGCCAACGGAGGTGCCGCCGCCCATATGGGCAACGATCAGATTCAGGCTCTCATAAGGCCGGCCGGTCTCCTCAGCGAACCGCTTGGCAATTGCCTTTTGGTTCAGCGCGTGGAACAGCGGACGGCGGGGGAAATCGGGATGGCCGGACAGCTTGGCCACGTCCGCCACCTCATAAACTACGGGAGGATCCACCACATAAGCGGGCTTGCCCAGCTCGCCGCCGATCTCGTCGGCCAGGATGCCGCCCAGGTTGCACACATGATATCCGTACTGGCAGGAATGCAGGTCCTTGAGCATTTCCTCGTTGACGATATAAGTACCGCCCTGGATGGGACGCATCAAACCGCCGCGGCCCACGATGGCATCCAGTTGCTGCAGATCCACATCCTGCTCATTCAGATAGGACATGATCACGCCCTTGCGGAAAGCGGCATTTTCTTCCATGTTGTGGATATTTGCCATTTCCTCATTGGTGTGACGGAAGGTCTGGATCATAACTTCCTTGTCATCTTCATAAATAGCCACCTTGGTAGAGGTGGAGCCAAAGTTCATAGCAAGTACTTTGTAACTCATTGGTTTCTCCTTGTTATGTTGTAAATTACACATTGGCGGCAGCGATCTTCAGCGCCAGCGCAATAGAATTCAGCTTGGTCTCGTCGGAGTCGGCCCGGGAGGTCAGCACCACGGGAGCCTTGGCGCCTACGATAACGCCGGCGTTCTTTGCCCGGGCCATAAAGACCATGGACTTGTAGAACACGTTGCCCACTTCGATGGCAGGCACCAGCAGAATGTCGGCATGGCCGGCATTGGGATCGGTGATGCCCTTGTGATGGGCAGCTTCCACGGAAATGGCATTGTCCAGGGCCAGGGGGCCGATGACGGTGCAGCCGGGAATCTCGCCGGCCTTGTTGGCTTCCACCAGGGCGGCGGCATCCAGAGTAGCCTGCATCTTGGGGTTGACCTTTTCTACGGCGCACAGACAGGCGGCGATGGGATTCTCGTTACCCAGCGCATGGGCTACCTTCACAGCGTTGTTCAGAATGTGCTTCTTGGCCTCCACATCGGGAGCGATGTTCATGGCGGCATCGGTGAGGTAGAACAGCCGGTCATAGCCGGGCACCTCGAACACAGCCACATGGCTCAGCACAGGGCTCATCCGCAGGCCGATCTCCTTGTCCAGCACGGCCTTCAAAATAACAGAAGTATCCACCAGGCCCTTCATCACCACATCGGCCTGCTTGTCCCGCACCAGCTTGACGGCCTTGCGGCAGGCTTCCACCTTATCCGCTTCGTGGACGATCTCATAGTTGGCAGGGTCAATATTCAGTTTTTCCGCGATGGCGCGGATCTCAGGCTCATCACCCACCAGCACGGCGGTGGCAATTCCCAGTTTCCGGGCGGCGTCCACAGCCAGCAGTACTTCCGCATCCTGCGCTACAGCCACAGCCAGCTTGCTGCTGGTGTCCACGGCGCGAAGAGTTTCCAGGGAACGAATCATAACAGCTACTCCTTCATTCATTGTAAGTTCTGTCAAAATACCGCCGAAGTCTAGTCCGGGGTATTGTATAAAAACCATAGCATCCTTATGATATGATGAAATCCGCGGAAAGTCAATGGACAATTTTGATAAAACAACAAATTTCTTGCGGATTTCCCGAAAGTTCCTTTGCGTGTCCGCCTACAAAAGACAGTTTTAATACATTTCCTCGCTGATTGTCCGGCGCCCTGCGCCGGACAACAAAAAAAACCGGAAGGGTCTCCCCTTCCGGTTTTTATGGTATGTGATTTACTTGTTGTTCTTCTTGGCGTTGCGGATGGCCAGGATGCGGTTCATCTCGTTGTAGACGATCATGTAGCCCTCATCCACGCCCATGCCGGGCTTGGCCAGGATCTGCACAGGCTGGGTAGCCATAGCGCAGTGGACACAGACCTGCGCGGAACGGTCGGTCTCGTTGCAGGTGCCGCCCTGATATGCGCCAATGCCCTTTTCCTTGCAGTACAGCACAGCCTCGATGGTGTTGTTGATACCGCCCAGGTCGGGAGTCTTGATCTGCACCATGTGGCCGGCCTTGTTGTCGGCGAACAGCTTGATATCCTCCAGGGTGTTGCACCACTCATCAGCAACCAACTCCACATCGCAGCCGCGGCGATCCAGCTCGGCAGTCAGGCCGGCCAGAGCAGTCATCTGGGTCTCACGGTCGCAATCGCAGTCCATGGGGCCTTCAATGCGCAGATGGAAGGGCTTGGCGATCTTGCCCAGCTCTTCAATGTAATCGGCCATGGCAACATAGTTGCTGTTGCCGAAGATGGCGCCGATGGTGCCGTACACGTCGATATGGAACACAGGCAGGTAGCTGTCATCGGTACGGAAGGCCAGAATGCGGTCACGCAGCCAGGCAACATACTCAGCCAGCTTCTCACCCTTCAGGCCCAGCTTGTCGGCCACATTGTTGATCAGCGCGTGAGGCAGGACCTGGGCGCCCTTAATGATCATCTTGTCGGCGCCGTTGTAACGGTCATCGCCGGACTGGGTGAAGATGTCGATGGGAGTCTCGGACACGGTGCAGCCATACTCGTCAGCCACAACTTCGCACATCAGGCGGCCGGTAGCCTTGGCAACGGCATCCAGAATAGCCTGGGACATGCCGTAGCGGATGGCGGTGTGCAGGCGCTTGCCTTCCACCTGGATGGCTTCCATCATGGCGCACAGGCCACGGAAATCATTGGCTTCCTTACCCACCAGCTGGGGCTTGATGTACTTGTCAATGATCGGGATAAAGTCCTTGGCCAGGAACAGGGGATCGCGTCCGCCGGCGCCGGAGTACTGCACGGCAGCGCAGTCGCCCATGGCGATCTGGCCGTCTTCCAGGATCAGCATAACGGAGATAGACTCACCGGCCTGACGGACGGAGGAGAAGCCATCGGTAACGGGTGCGCCAACATAGAACACGCCGTCGTGGCCGGCGCCGCCCTTGATGGCGCGCTGGTCGTCGAAATAGAAGCCGGTACGGCCACCGGAGCAAACAACGTCAATAATCTTCATGACAATAAATCTCCTTTGAAAATAACAAGTTACAAATTAGTACTTGGGTCTGCCAACCAGGCGGCCCTTGCCAATGGCGTAAACATCGTCCACCACCATCTGGAAGGAAGCCTTGCGGTTCTCGGCCTTGGCGCGTTCTTCGATCTTGGAGGTGTGGAAGTCGATCAGATCCTTGTTGAAGGGCAGGTTGCCCACATTCAGGATGCGGATAGCGCCGTCGTTATCGCGGCAGGGCAGCATCAGGCCGGCATTGGCGCGGCAGGGAGCGAAGGGAACGTCCAGAACACCGGCCTGGACAGCGCGGCAAACGCCCACAGCGATATCGCCGTTACCCAGCTCAAAGCACTTGTCCACGATGCAGCGGGTCTCCTGACGGATGATCTCCTTCTCCAGATCCACCTTATCAGAGGACAGGATCTGGTCGGCGTACATATTGATGACCTGCTTGGTGCAGCGCAGGCCCTCGGCGTTGGCTTCCATGGTGGGGATGCCCACAGCCTCGTGGGGAGTCTTAACGATGACCTTGGTGGCCTTGGACAGCGCAGCGATCAGGGAGCCCATGGAGATGACGCCGAAAGCCTTGGCCTCATCGGCAGGGAAGCCGCCCATCCACTGGTGCAGCACAGTGGTGACCTGCACATCGTCGTAGCCGTACTTGTGCAGATACTCGTCGGTCAGCTCTTCCAGGGTGCGGATAGCGGCCACGTCCTGACGCAGGTTGCCGCACTGGCCATAGCCCACGGTGATGTTCTTGACGCCCTGCTCAGCGGCCAGCAGCGCCTCGATGATAGCGGCAGCATGGGAGATGCAGGGGGGCACCAAAGTGCCGGTCAGGGGGCCGTAGGGCTCACGGTTGATGGAAACGCCCATTTCCTCGTACAGACCGGTCAGACGGTCCACATACTGCCAATCCTTAATGGTGCGCTCCATGGGGATGTTCTTGCAGTAGGGCAGGTTGTAGGAGATGCCGCCGCCTTCGTAGGAAGTAAAGCCGCCGGCGTAGGTGATCTCGGTCAGCAGTCGGGCATCGGGAGTGCCGTGACGGACCTGCATGGGCAGGGAAACGGACTCGATGACCTGACGGCACTTGGCAACGCCATGGTTGACAGCGGGGAAGCCATTCATCAGGGCGCGGCCCAGACGGATAGACTCGGCAATGCCGTTCTCCGCTTCCTCATAGCGGTTTTGACGGGTGTAGGAGTCGATGGTGGAGGGCAACAGATCTGCTTCACCGTACTTTTCCAGGTACTGCATCAGCTTGATATGCTCTTCCACAACAGGAACACCGGCGCGGGGCTGCACCAGGGTACGGCCGTCCCGCTTGGCGTCCAGCAGCTTCTTGCCGAACTTGCGGCTTTCGGGCATAGCCTTGTGGTAAGCGACGGCCTCCTCCAGGTCTACGTCCTTACCGGTGGGCCACTGTGCCAGGACTTCCTGGCGCTCTTTGAAAAATTCGTCATTGGAAATGCGCTTATTCTGAATGTCCATAATGCTCCAACTCTTTCTTCATTATTCTCAGGGCCACCTGGGGATGGTGCTTACTCAGCAGGCCCATGGCGGCAAGTATATAAGAACGGTCTACCCAGATATCCGCGTTTTTCGGACGCAGGCTCATGGGCTGCGCGGGGGAATATTGGGCAAATTTGGCGATGGCGGCGGTATCCTTGGTGTGGATCAGGCTGCCGCCGGTGACCACGATCTGCTTGACATGGGTCAGATTCTTACCGGTCTGCACATAGGTCAGGCCCATCATGGTATAGGTTTCCTCCATGGTGCCGGCATGGCGGGCAACGGCGGTCTCGATGGCCATGGATGCCAGGGCATGATCCAGCCGTTCCAGTTCTTCGTTGCCGTCCGGCACGGAATCGGTATGTTCCCGCAGCCAGGCCACCAGCTCCTCTACCCTGCCCCGGCGAATACCGGACAGCTTGCTGAGCCGATCGGCTCCCACAGCCTCCAGAATGCCATGGACGGAATAGCGCATACCGATATCGCCTTCCACGGTCCGTTTGGCAAAGGGTTCGGGGATGCCCTTGAACACCGTATTCATGCCTTCGGGCATGCCGTCGGCCATGGAATAAATATCGGTGGTGGCGCCGCCCACATCCACCGCGATCAGATCGCCGATGCCGCTCTCCCCTTCGCAGCCTTCACTTAAAAGCTCCATGGCTGCCATGACAGCAGAGGGGGTGGGCATCATAATATCGGAAAGCAGCTCCGCCGCCTTGGAAAGGCCCTTGGCCTGGATGATCTTATTCAGGAAGATCTCCCGGATCTGCTTTTGGGTGGGTTCGATGTTCAACACGCCGAACTTGGGCATCACATTGGGGCAAACATAAACCTCATGATCCGCCAATGCCTCCTTGCAGGCCCGGACGGAATTGCGGTTACCGGCGATGACGATGGGGAATTTCGGCTCCATGGTCGCCAGCATCCGGGCGTTATGCTCGATGCAAGCGGTGTTGCCGCCGTCGGTGCCGCCTACCAGCAGGAAAATATCCGGCTGCAAGCGGGCGATCTCATCGATATCCTCTTCGGTCATCTGGTAGGAATAAAGACCTACGATCTTGGCGCCCGCGCCCAGGGATGCCAGCTTGGCCGCCTCGGAAGTCAGCTCCGGCACCAGGCCGCTGGCTACCATCCGCAAGCCGCCGGCAGCGGAGGAGCAGGCATAGGTCTTTTCAAAATTCAGCTTGCCGGTTTTTGCTTCCAGCAGAGCCAAGCCCTTGCGCAGGCCGTCGCCAATGTCGGTCTGCACGGTGGTATAGGACGCTGCAGTGCCAAGGATGGTTTCTGCCTCCACATCCACAGCGGTCAATTTTGTGTATGTACTGCCGAAGTCGATAAGCAGGACAGGTCTCACACTGCCTCACCGTCCATGTGCAGCAGCTCACGAAGCGCCTGGATGGTAGTCTCGGGAGCGGTACCGGGAGGGAATGCGCGGTCGAAGCCCATATCCTTGAAGCGACGCTCCACATCCTCGAAGCTCTGCTTGCCGATGACGATATTGCCGCCGACCACCAGGGGAATGCCCGCCAGACCGGCCTCGTTGCACTTCTCACGCATACCGCGGCAGTCCAGCTCGCCCTGACCGTACAGGGAGGATACCACGATGGCGTCTGCACCGGACTCGATAGCAGCGGAGATATACTCCTCCTGGGACACCATAACGCCCAGGTTCACCACTTCAAAGCCGGCCTCGGTGAAAGCGTGGTACAGGATCTTGTTGCCGACGGCATGAACATCCGCGCCGATAACGCCGATGACCAGAACCTTCTTTTTATTTTCCATAATCGCACCTCATAAATGCATATCATATAGTTGGGCATACTACCCAGTTAACCAAATTATATATTACGCCCTGTTCCCTTCTTTGTCAAGCAAGGATTTATGAAAAAACAAAAGATTTCGCGCCCCGATATGTCCCATAAAAAACGCACCCGCTTGCGCAGGTGCGTTTTGTCAATTACAGGGAAGCCAGGTAGTTCTGCTTGCCGGTTTCGTAGAGGTTATTGCCCTCGGCATCGATGATGACCACAACAGGGAAATTCTCCACCTCCAGCCGGCGGATAGCCTCCGCGCCCAGATCTTCATAGGCAATGATCTCCGCCTTCTTGATGCAGCGGCTCAGCAGCGCGCCGCAGCCGCCGATGGCGCCGAAGTACACCGCGCCGCATTCTTTCATGGCATTCACCACATCGGCATTGCGCTTGCCCTTGCCGATCATGCCGGTCAGGCCCAGCCGGATCAGGGTAGGGCTGTAGGCATCCATACGGTAAGCGGTGGTGGGACCGGCGGAGCCGATGACCTCACCGGGCTTGGCCGGAGTGGGGCCTACGAAGTAAATGACGCTGTCCTTCACATCCAGGGGCAATTCCTTGCCCTGGGCAGCCAGCTCGCACAGCCGCTTATGGGCGGCGTCACGGGCGGTGTAGATCACGCCGGACAGCAGCACGCTGTCGCCGGCTTTCAAAGTCCGGGCTGTCTCCGGTGTCATGGGAACGGTAATGTTGATAGCCATATTACAGCACCTCCGTCTGATGGCGGGTAACGTGGCAGTTGATATTCACCGCCACGGGCAGACCCGCGATGTGGGTAGGACACTGCTCGATATGTACTGCCAGCGCGGTGGTCTTACCGCCGAAGCCTTGAGGTCCGATGCCGAGGGCATTGATCTTCTCCAGCAGTTCCTTTTCCAGCTCCGCATAGAAAGGCACGGGGTTGGGCTCGCCGGCATGACGCATCAGCGCCTTCTTGGCGAGGTAAGCGGCCTTATCGAAGGTGCCGCCCACGCCAACACCCACCACGATGGGCGGGCAGGGATTGGGGCCTGCTTCCTCCACGACCTTCACCACAAAATCCTTCACGCCCTGCAGACCGTCGGAAGGCTTGAGCATCTTGATCTGGCTCATATTTTCGCTGCCGAAACCCTTGGGGGCCACGGTGATCTCGAAAATGTCACCGGGAACGATGTCAAAATAGATCATAGCCGGGGTGTTGTCGCCGGTGTTGACCCGGTCCAAAGGATCCCGGACCACGCTCTTGCGCAGATATCCCTGGGCATAGCCCTGACGGACACCCTCGTGGATAGCCTCGTTCAGGTCACCCTGCACATGGACTTCCTGACCCATCTTGATGAACACGCAGGCCACGCCGGTATCCTGGCAGACGGGGCAGTCTTCCCGGTCAGCGATCTGGTAATTCTCCATGATCCGTTCCAGGATCTCCCGGGCCTGGGGCCAGTTTTCCATTTCATAGGATCTTTCGATGCAGTGCTTCACATCTTCGGGAAGATGATTATTGGCGCTGATGCACAGTCTTTTCACCACTTCAGTGATGCGTTCCGCCTGAATTTCTCTCATGGCAGTTTCCTCCCCTTACAGGGTGTTGTAGATCCGGTCGATGATGGAGCCGTCACGGTAGATGACCTCCGCCACCACCTTGTCGCCATGGCGGATGGGCTGGGGCTTGCCGGTCATACGCTCGGCCTTGGCCTGCAGCTCATGAATATCCACTATGGGCAGGCCGGCAGCCTGCAGACGGGCCTTCAGCTCCACATTCTTGGGATTGACCGCCACACCTCCCTGGGTGACCAGCACATCGATGTCCTTACCGGGGGTGGTAATAGTGGTAACGCGGTCGCGGATCATGGGCAGACGATTTCGGAACATAGGCGTGATGATAACTGCCATTTTGGCGCCAGCGCAGATATCGCTGTGGCCGCCGGAACCACCCATAATGATGCCGTTGGAATCGGTATGCACGTTTACATTGAAGTCCACGTCCACTTCCGTTGCGCCGGCGAAGATGGTATCCAGGCTGTTGACGATACAGCTGGGAGCATTGGGGCCGGCATAATGATACAGAGAAACTTCCTGGTGACGGGGGTCGTTACGCAGGGAGTCGATGGAATCCAGGTCGAAGGTCTGGCCGTCGAGAATGGTCTTGAAGCAGCCTGCCTGCAGCATTTCCACCAGATACTTGGTGATGCCGCCCATCACATAGCTGCCCTTGATGCCCTTGGCCAGCATAATATCTTTCAGATACTTGGCGCCTGCCAGGGTAGCGCCGCCGGCGCCGGTCTGGAAGGAGAAGCCATCCACCAGCAGGCCGGAATGCTCCACCACCTTGGCGGCGGTCTGCGCCATCACCAGGCCTACGGGGTCACGGGTGATACGGGTAGTACCGGAAACAATGCCGTTGGGATCACCGATGGCATCCACCACTACCACATAGTCAACATATACTTCCGGCACGGTAAAGCCCACCATGGGGTACTCCACCAGTTCGTCGGTGATGACCACGGTCTTCTTGGCGTACTGGGCATCCACGATGGCGTAGCCAAAGGAGCCGCAGGCGGACTTGCCGTACTTACCGGTGCAGTTGCCCATGTCGTCGGACTGGGGCGCTGCCACGAAAGCGATGTCAATGGGGGTACGGCCGTGGATGATGTCATCAGGGCGGGTGCCGTGAGTGCGGAACTGCACGGGATTTTCCATAACACCGGCGCAGATCTGCTTGCCCAGGCCGGCGGACATGTAATTGGTCATCAGCGTGGTGACCACACCGTTTTTGATGTGATCGATCAGGGGCATATGAATATCAAACAGCGCCGTGGCGTTCAAGGTCAGATCCTTAAATCCCATGGCGGCGATCTCGTCCATGACCATGTTCAGCACATAGTCACCGTTGCGCATATGGTGATGGAAGGAAATAGTCATGCCGTCCTTCAATCCGGCAGAAATAATGGCATCGCGGATGGATGCAACCAGCTTCTTATCTCTCATTACAGATCCTCCTTGCGAATACCCAGCGCCTCAGCGGCAGCGATGGTCTGCTTGGCGCGGTTGACGATGGGGGCGTCGATCATCTTGCCACGCAGCGCGATGGCACCCTTACCCTGTTCCTTTGCCAGCGCGATGGCCTCCAGCACTTCGTAGGCATAGGCGATCTCGGCCTTGGTGGGGCTGAATACGGTGTTGATAGCTTCGATATGACGGGGAGAAATGGATGCCTTGCCGGTGAAGCCCAGGCTCTTGGCATAAGCGGCGTCGGTCACAATACCCTCATCGTCGTTGACATCGGTGAAGGGGGTGTCGTACACTTCCACACCGGCAGCCCGGGCGGCCACTACCATGCGGCTGCGGGCATAGTCAATTTCCCTGCCCTCCTTGGTGCGCTTGCAGCGCAGGTCGGCAGTCAGGTCCTCCGCGCCCAGGAACAGGGCGGTGACACGGTCGCTGGCGGAGGCGATCTGGAACGCATTCTCCACGCCCAGCGCGGTCTCGATCAGAGGCATCAGCAGCACGGTGTTATTCTGCATACCCAGCTTGGCCTCTTCCTGGCTCAGGTAGGCATCCACAGTCTGCACATCGGCGGCGCAGCTGGTCTTGGGCAGCATGATGATATCCGGCTTCTGGGGCAGAATGGCGTTGATGTCGGCCATCCAGTAGGGGGTGTCGATGGAGTTGATGCGAACGATGGTCTCCACCCGGTCGAATTCGATGTCCTGCAGCACATTGCGCACCAGCAGACGGGCGGCATCCTTCTGGTCCGGCGCAACTGCGTCCTCCAGGTCAAAAATAACGGCATCGGAGCCCAGATAATTGCCGTTGATGATCATTTTCGGCGCATTGCCGGGCAAAAACAGCATACTACGGCGCATGGCTTAACCCTCCATTCCCCGCAGAATCGCGGTTTCTACTCTGGCCCGAAGTACGCAATCCAGCGCGCCCCGGTCGGCGACAGTAACGATGGCGTTCTTCACGCCCAGATCCTCCAGCACTTTACGAACGGAGGCTTCGATCGCAGGTCCGAACTGGTTCATGACCACGCTCTTGATCTGCAGCTGCAGCCCGTTTTCGCAGGGCTCCACGGTAACCACCACGTCACTTTTTTCATCGGTGCCGGCGGTGGCCATCTTGATGATTTCTGCCATTTTTCTAGTACTCCTTTCAGAAGCAATAGTAATTGATTTTATTCCAACTGCCATTATATATCACTTCTGTCAAATATGCAAACTTTTTTTCATTTTTCTCTGTTCAAATTCCGTTTTTTCTGCTATAATGAAAAAACAAATTGATCATCAGAAACGGAGGACACATCTATGATGGAAACCCAGAGCAACTTCATCGTCAGTTCTTATTTTGCCCCCCGTGGCCACGCCCGTATGTACGCCCTGGGCATGCAGTTGGCCCAGCAATATTTAAGTCCCTTCGATAAGCTCATCGGTGTCATCGGCGACGCCGGCGCCGGCAAATCCGCTCTGATCCGGGGCATGTTCCCCAACATCGAGCTGACCAACGATGACAACGGTCTTTACATCCGCCCCCTGCCCCTGCTGGATGTGGATTGCGACCGGGGCTTTTTCTCCCCCCACTCCTATCATGTGGATATCCGTTTTGAGACCGGCTTTACCCAGCTTACCGAGCTGGCCGATTGCATTCTGGAGGCAGTCAAGCGGAACAAGCGGGTCATCGTGGAGCATTTCGAGCTAGTGTATCCCCTGCTGCACATGAACGCGGACCTGCTGATCGGCGTGGGCGAGGAAGTAGTGCTGGCCCGGCCCAATGTCTTCGGCCCGGAGCCCTACGAGGTGCGGGACATCGTATATAAGTCCCTGCCCTACCGCTTAAAATCCCACACAGCAGAAGACCTGTGTGAAATGCTGCTGCCGGAGGAGGACTATATGCGCTGCGGTCACGATGACGTGCGCCACGGCTTCGTGCTGACCTTCCCGGACTATCCCCCCAAGGTGGACCTGCCCCAGCTGCAGGAAAAGATCCATGAATATATCAAGATGGATCTGCCGGTGACCTATGTGGACGAAGGCCATGTGCGTATCGGCGATATGGTTCATCCCTGCAACGGCCCCCGGATCCATGTGTCCTCCACCGGCCAGATCGGCGACCTGCAATTACTCTACCGCTTCGTCCACGACAAGCGGAAAAACCGCTACCTCCTGGTGGGCTGCATCGGTGAAAAGAACCTGGACTACATCCGCAAGATGAACCCGGGACAGTTCTAAAAATGCAAAATTGCCGCGACCGGTATTCCCGGCCGCGGCTTTTTGTGCCATATGTAAACTTCCGTTTGTCGGGCAGTGTTATCGCAGGGCGCTGGCTGTCCCCCGCCCTACAATGTGTCCCACAAACCGCAATTGGGGCGCCTATGGGGTTTCTTACAAAGAAACTTTGGAAAAGATTTCCTCCAGGATTTCCGGATGCTGCTCGGCTTTTAAATAGTAAATAACGCCATTGATGGTGATGGTATCCAGACTCCGTTTGATAACGGTGCCATCGGCATACTCAATCTCTACTTGATAAGTACCGCTGCCGGGAGGCAAAACATCAGGGCCTTTCACTCCAACAGTGAATGAATTCAACCAGTTAATGATTTCTTCCATATTTTCGGCAGGAACATCGCTCCCCTTGCCTTGTCCACAGTAAGCATAGAACGTGATACGAACGATGTTTTCCGTGTTGAAAACAGCATCTCCAGGCTTTGTGGGGCGATCATTTCCAGACCCATCCGGCACCTGGGCAACAAAGCCATAATATGCCTTTCCACTGCCAAATTCCCGGTCTGTATACCAAGCGCTCCATTCAACCTTTACGAAATAATAATAAGTTCCGACCTTTAATGGAATGCTTCCATTTTCCACCTTCAATTCCTCCGAATAAATTTCGAAGGAATCAGAGTCCCAATTGCTCACATCCCAGCATTCTACGGTTATCCACTGCGGCGCAACAGGACTTTCCAGCAAAACGCTACGCTGGCTGGTGTACAGCCACGGATACTCCTCTGCATAATTGGTGCCCTTTCCACCAAACACTCCGTCGACATTGACGGCGCCGCAGTTATTTCCCCAACCGTATCCGCACCGTCTGGGCTTTAAGACCTGTTCACCCGCCAACAGCGATACCTGGGGTGGTACTTGGTCGCGGTGCGTCGAGCAATTGACATTGCACACCGTCTTCTCCGGTATTTTCTTCGAGGTTTCGACGAAGATCAATTTAGAAACCAGGTCTTGCGTGCCATCTGACGTTATTTCTTTGCACATGCCGATCTCTATTTCATCTTCCGCTATCCGATGAAGGGAATTCACACGATATGTATCCGAACTGCTTCCCGGAGAATTCCACACGAGGATCAGGCTGTGGCTTTCGAAAAAGGCATCGTCATATTGTTCCGCCGCTTCCATGATCTCCAGGTATTCCGGATAGCCTAACCTGGAAAGATGGGCTTCTATACCGGCTTTGGCATTGATGATCAAAGCGATTGGATATCCATTTCCATAATCATCCTCAGGAAACACCTTTGCATCTACAGTGTTTGTTTTAAAACTGATTGACGCTCCGATTCCCGTTTGCCAGGAAGTATCCGGGTCATTTTTCGGCGGCGTAGAACCTGTAGGATCTTGGAGATCGGGTTTGCTAGTTTCCAGGTTCTGCTCGTGATAGGTTGTATAATCCTCCCAAACCGTTTCCAACTGTTTCGCGCTTATCAGGCCGGTTTCAAAAGCCTCCTTCAGCATGGTAAAGCCGCCATCTTTGTAAACCCACATTTTCTGGGAACTGGGATATACAAATTCCAAGCCGTTGATTTCTTCCGTCGTGATACATGCAAGATAACCCAAAAACGGCATATCCACAAACATCACATAGGTATCATCAAACTGGCTGATCAGCCGCAGCTCCACTTCCTCCGGCTGGCAGGTATCCGTTTCCGTGCTGAAGAACGCCACCGCATCCTCCTGTATCTGTCTTTTCATTCGCTCCCAGTTGTCAGAGGAAGCAACCGGTCCGGCGGCGGCGCAGCCGGCTACGATCGCGCACAGAACGACCATACAAACAGCGGCAATCAGGCTGATTTTCCGTTTCTTCACGATAAAATTCACCCTTTCTTTCAGTTGCTTCTTGGTTTCATTCATAGCCGTGGCGGTCTGCATCAGATTCGCAGGGCGGGAAGCCTGGCTCACCACATCCAAAAGGCTCTTGCCATAGGCGATCCGCTCCGCTTCTCCCAGGCGCTTCAGCGCCCCCTCGTCGCAGGCCAGCTCGCAGTCCCGGCGGCTGAACCAGGCAGCCACCCACACCAGCGGATTAAACCAGTAAACGCACAGGCAAACGCACCGCGCCAGGGACCAAATATGGTCTGCGTGCCGCCAATGGGTCAATTCATGGGTCAGCACATGACGCTGGGTGGTTTCCTCAGCAGCGCACGCCGGTGTCAAATACACCGCAGGCCGGAATAAGCCCACCAAACAGGGCGAACCCACCTTTTCCGACACATACACCGGAATCGGACTTTCCACATCCAGCTTTTCCCGGTTTTTCCTTAACATCCGGCTGTGACGCAGATTGACGATGGCAAACCACACTGCCATCACGCCAACACCTGCCAACCAAACCGCGGCAGCAATTTGGCCCAGGGTAATGGGGTCAGCGGTATCTGCCACCTGCTGCTGTACCTGAGGCCGTACTTCCGGGACGAATACTTCCTGCTCCGTGTAGATCTTGTCGATCATAACAGCAATTTCTTCTTTGGGCATTTGGTCACGGATAGCAGACTGGATGTGCGCCTGCACCTCCGGTGTAAACACAGTTTGATCCTTTTCCACATAATCCTTGATGATCTCCCGGTAAGCATCCTGCTCCGTAACACCGGCCACCTGTTTATTGGAGACCTCCGTAATGGCCTCCGTCACGGGCTTTGCCGAGGTGAGGATGGAAAAATCCAACTGCCCGATCTGCACCGGGATCAGCAACCGCAGGGCCACCAAGCCCCAGGCGCCATAGATCAGCACCCGGCTCACTTTTTTCGCAAAGATCAGCCGCAAAATCAACAGAACCACGATCAGCACCGAGGATGTGATCAATATTTCTTTCATTTTGCATCCTCCTCCGCTCTTCTCAGAATTTCGTACAATTCGTCAATATCCGCCTTGGTCAGACTGTTTCGCTGGGCCATAGCATTCACCAGCATACCGATACTGCCGCTATAGGCTCTGCGCAGCAGGTTATTGGTTTCCCGGGCGGCCACATCCTCCCGGCTGAGGACGGGACGGAAGGTTTTTGTTCTCCCCTGCTCCTCATAGGTAATGATGCCCTTTTCCTCCATGCGGCGCACCATAGTCGCCACCGTGCTCTTGCTCCAACCCACGGACTTTTCCAGATCCGCCACCAATTCCATCAATGTGCTGGGTCTTTGCCACAGGCACTCCATCACCTGCCACTCGCTGGAACTCAATACCATTTGCTTTTCCATTCTGCACCACTCCTTGGTTTACTTTTGTAACCCTATCATAGCACAGTTGTTTACATTTGTCAACCGTTTGATGGGAGAAAGATAAATTGTTGTTTATCATGTCATCCTGAGCGAGCAAAGCGAGTCGAAGGATCCGTTCCCCGTAGTCGAAGAATACGGATTCTTCGACTACGCGGCCCTTTGGGCCGCTCCGCTCAGAATGACATATTCGGTACGGATACTAAGCTAAACAACAATTTACCTTACGAAGGCGCGCAAAAAGCTGCCGTTTTTGCACGGCAGCTTTTGTTATGCAATTTACACCAGGGTCAGCACTTCTGCATAAACCCGGTCGGCAGCGGCGACCACCTTGTCCACCAGCGCCTGGCCCTTGGCGCGATAGCTTTCGGCCAGGTCCTTATCCTTCAAAGAGCCGATGTTGATCAGCACATTCAGCCATGCGCCCTGGACAGCGGTACGCAGAGTCAGCGCGCCCACGCCCAGATCGGAGGCGGAAGCGGTGTTGAACTTGCCCAGCAGACTCTCGGTCAAAGCGATGGTCTCAGCGGACAGCTCCATCATCTCCATGGGGGTCTCGGTACTTTTTACCAGGCCTGCCTGAATGGCGGCGGAGCGGGCAGCCTTCTCCTCGTCAGTAGCCTTGGGCATACCGTAGGCATTGCTGATCACCATAAAAGCCTCGGTATCCCGATCCATCACATCGATGAATTTCGCCTGCAGGGCGGTCGCCTTTTCCTTCACTTCCAGCACAAATTCCTGGTATTCTTCATACTTTTTGCGGCCCTCTGTCAGGCGGCAGACCATAGCGGTCAGGGCAGCGCCCAAAGCGCCGGCCAATGCTGCGGTGGAGCCGCCGCCGGGGGCGGGGGCATCGGAGGCCAGCACGTCGGCAAACTGGGTAACAGTCATTTCAGCCAGTTTCATAGCGCACCTCTTATTCCAGGCCGATCAGGTGATACTCCATGGCCTGCTTGCGGCCATCGAAATTCTCCAGCTTCAGGTAGTACTCAGCGCAATCGATCAAGGCCTTGGCAGGAGTCAGACCCACCAGCTCGGAGCCGATGATCCGGGCGCCGTAACGGTCAGCCAGGGCGCGAACCATCTCGAAGACATAGTAGATAGGCGTGCCTTCATAGTTGACCAGGTTCATGGAAACCTGAGCAATATTCCGGTCCTCCAGCATAACGCCGATGGCCTTGCAATACTTGAAGCCGCCGTTGCGCTCACGGATGGCCTTGGCGATCTTGTTGGCAACCTCAATATCGGAGGTGTCCAGGTTGATGTTGTAGGCGATCAGAGGCATACGGGCGCCGATAGCCACGATACCGGCAGTGGGGTGGATCTTCCGCTCACCGAAGTCGGGGGCCCACTCGGGCTGCAGCAGCTTTTCGGGCATACCCTCGAACTGGCCGCTGCGGCACTTGGCCAGGTTGGTACGGTGAGGGGCGGAAGCAGAGTCTTCATACAGGAAAGAAGGCACCTGCAGTTCGTCCCAAATACGCTTTGCCAACCGCTTGGAGATCTCCACGCACTCCTCCACGGTCATATCCATGGTGGGGATGAAGGGGATCACATCGGTAGCGCCCATACGGGGGTGCTGACCCTTATGCTTGGTCATGTCAATGAGTTCAGTGGCCTTCTTGGTCATCTGGAAAGCCACTTCCTCGATGGCCTCGGGAGAGCCAACCATGGTGAACACACAGCGGTTATGGTCGCCGTCGGTCTGCACATCCAGCACGGTGCAGCCGGGAACGGAGTTGGCCACATCCACGATCTGCTGGAACACTACGGGATCCTGTTCCTTGCTCACAGAAAAATTAGGTACACATTCAACAAGCTTTGCCATTTGAATTTTCCTCCTAAAATAGTTTCATTTTTGGCGGCGAAGGCCGCTGACAACCCCCTTTACACAAAGGGGCCTTAATCTTATTTTACGACCTTGCCGGCCTTGATGACGGATTTCACCAAATTGCTGCCGAAGCGGTAGCAGATGTAATCCAGATCCGGGGCATCCCAAATGACCAAATCGCCCCGCTTGCCGGGCTCCACGGAGCCGACTTTGTCCGCCATGTCGATGGCGGCGGCGCCGTTGAGGGTCACAGCGGTCAGCACTTCCTCGGGAGTCAGCCGATACTTCAGACAGCCCAGGTTGATGACAAACTGCATATTCAGGCAGGGGCAGGAGCCGGGGTTAAAGTCGGTGGCCATGGCCACGGGAACGCCGGCATTCACCATATCCCGAGCAGGCGCGAAGGTAGCGCCCAGGTTGAAGCTGGTAGCCGGCAGCAGGCAGGCGATCACGCCGCCCTTTGCCAGGGCTTCAATGCCCTCAGGAGGGCAGACGATCAAGTGCTCGGCGGAGATAGCGCCCATCTCACCAGCCAACTGGGAGCCGCCGATGGCTTCGATCTCGTCGGCATGGATCTTGGGCCGCAGGCCGTATTTTTTACCCGCTTCCAGGATCTGCCGGGCCTCTTCCACATCGAAAGTGTCCGCTTCACAGAACACATCGTTATATTTGGCGATGCCTTGCTGTGCGACCAGGGGCATCATTTCCTCGCAAACCAGGCGAATATATTCCTTCCGGTTCTGCTTGTACTCCTTGGGCACCAGATGGGCGCCCATGAAGGTGGCCACGATGTCCATAGCGTGCCGGTCATTCAGGTTTTTGATCACCTGCAAAGCTTTGAGTTCATGCTCGGTTGCCAGGCCGTAGCCGCTCTTGGCTTCCACGGTGGTGGTGCCAAAGGCCATCATCTCATCCAGCGCCAGGCTTGCCTTGGCGGTCAATTCTTCCTCCGTCGCCATACGGGTAGCATTGGTGGAGGACTGGATGCCGCCGCCGGCATTCTGAATTTCCAGGTAGGTCTTACCGTGGAGCTTCATGCCCAGCTCGTTCTGCCGCCAACCGCCGAAAATCAAATGGGTATGGGCATCCACCAGGCCGGGCGTTACCAGCTTGCCACCGGCATCCACCACGGTTTCGCCGTTTTTGGCTCTGGGCTTGCCGGAGCCCACTTCGGTGATAATGCCATCCTCGATCCGGACGAAAGCATCATACAAAAACTGCACAGCCCCCTGCTGGACGCCGCTTTTGGCGGCGGTGCCCATAGGTGTGGCCAGCAGACCAATATTTTTGATCAGCAAATTGCTCATATTACTTACCCTGTACCTGCTTCAAAGCCTCGGCAACCATGTCACGGTCAGCGATGTAAGGCAGGGTGATGTGATCCTGGCCCTCGTACATCTTGTTGTACTCAGCCACGGTGGTCAGCGCATTCTCATTGGTAGCCCAGGCGCGGCGGGAAACGCCGATCATGGTATCCCAGGGCATGCTCATCCGCAGGATGGTATCCACACGCTCGCTGCCGTCCAGCACCATGCCGAAGCCACCGTTGATGGACTTGCCGATGCCGGTACCGCCGCCGTTGTGCAGGGCGATCAGGCTCATGCCGCGGGCTGCGTTGCCTGCGAAGCAATGGGTGGCCATTTCCGCCATGATATTGGAGCCATCCTTGATATTGGAAGTCTCACGGAAGGGAGAGTCAGTGCCGCCGGTATCGTGGTGGTCACGGCCCAGCATAACGGGGCCGATCTCGCCGTTGCGAACCATTTCATTAAACTTCAGGGCGATCTTCATACGGCCCATGGCATCCTGGTACAGAATACGGCACTGGGTGCCTACAACCAGCTTGTTTTCCTTGGCATCCCGGACCCAAACATAGTTGTCATAGTCCTGGTAGCGGCGGTTATTGGCCATGATGTACTCGGCAGCGGCGGCATCGGTCTTGTCCAGATCCTCGGGATTCCGGCTCAGACAGCACCAACGGAAGGGGCCGTAACCGAAGTCAAACAGACAGGGGCCCAGAATGTCTTCCACATAGCTGGGGAACACAAAGCCGTCCAGATCGTTTTCACCGTTCTTGCAGATGCTCTTGACGCCGGCATCGTAAACAGCCTTCAGGAAGGAGTTGCCGTAGTCGAAGAAGTAGGTACCGCGCTGGTCGAACTTGCAGATCATCTCATAGTGGTGACGCAGGGTCTTGTCAACCAGGACCTTGAAGCCCTCGGGATCGTTCGCCAGCATTTCGGTACGCTGCTGGAAGGTCAGACCCTGGGGGCAGTAGCCGCCATCGTAGGGAACATGGCAGGAGGTCTGATCGGACATCAGATCCACATGGATGTTCTTCTCATACAGATACTCCAGCAGATCCACGATGTTGCCCAGGTAAGCGATGGCGCAAGGCTCCTTGGCAGCCATCTTCTCCTGCGCCAGCCGCAGCGCTTCCTCCAGGGAATCGGTTTTGGCGCTGACCCAGCCCTGGGTGTAGCGGGTCATAATGCGGCTCTCGTCCACTTCCGCAATGATGCTGACAGCGCCTGCGATCTCAGCAGCCTTGCCCTGGGCGCCGGACATACCGCCGAGGCCGGCGGTAACAAACAGCTTGCCTGCCAGGTTACCATCGGCGGGGATGCCCAGCTTCAGGCGGCCTGCGTTCAGCAGGGTGTTGAAGGTGCCGTGGACGATGCCCTGGGGTCCGATGTACATCCAGCCGCCGGCGGTCATCTGGCCGTAGTTGGCAACGCCCAGCGCAGCGGCGCGGTTGAAGTTCTTCTGATCGTCGAAAGTGCCCACCATCAGGCCGTTGGTAATGATGCAGCGGGGCGCCAGCTTGTGGCTGTGGAACAGGCCCAGAGGGTGACCGGACATGACCACCAAGGTCTGCTCATCGGTCATCACTTCCAAATATTTCTTGATCAGACGGTACTGCATCCAGTTCTGGCAGACCTGGCCGGTCTCGCCGTAGGTCACCAGCTCATAGGGGTACAGCGCCACATCAAAGTCCAGGTTGTTGTCGATCATGACCTGGAAAGCCTTGGCTTCCACGCAGTTACCCTTGTATTCGTCGATGGGTTTGCCGATGAGCTTGCCCTCGGGGCGGAAACGGTAGCCGTAAATACGGCCGGTTTCTTCCAGCTCCTTGGCAAATTCCAGGGCCATCTGGGCATGGTGCTGCTGGGGGATGTAACGCAGCGCGTTGCGGATGGCCAGTTCCTTGTCGGCCTGGCTCAGATTAGCCTCGCGGCGGGGAGCCCGGCGGTAGGCGGGATCAAAGCTGGGATATTCGGGAAGAACGTCATCCAGCATAATGGTCATAGCATCACGGGGATCGAAATTCATAAGAAAGACCTCCTAAAGTCTCAATATACAGCAGTATATAGGCCTCCCTTGTGTAAAGGGAGGTGGCCCGCAGGGCCGGAGGGATTGTCAGCATCCATACTTTACAATCCCCCAGTCAGCTTCGCTGACACATAGTTTATTGTGCGCTTGCCACCGGCAAGCAATAATCTGAACCGCTTCGCTACCCTTTGCACAAGGGGGACTTTGGATAGTCCTTATTCGAAGTCAGGCACCATGGTGCGGACGATCTCCAGCAGGTCGCCGCTGCGGACGATGGCTTCCACCGCCTGAACATCGGGCCAGATCTCCCGGTCAATATCCATAAAACGCACTTCCCGGCGGACCCGGTTGAACATAGCCTCGCCCACGGGAGACAGTCCGGTGCCGTAAGTCTTCTGGTTGCGGCGGATATCGATGGCCTGGCAGGCAGTCAGCAGCTCAAAGGCCAGGCAGGACAGGGTGTTCTGCAGGATGGTACCGGCCTTACGGGCAGCGGTGGTGCCCATGGACACGAAGTCTTCCTGGTTGGCAGAAGAAGGAATGCTATCCACACAGGCGGGATGCGCCAGAACCTTATTCTCGGAAGCCATGGAAGCAGCGGAATACTGGACGATCATGAATCCGGAGTTGACGCCACCCACAGTGGTCAGGAAAGGAGTCAGACCGTTGGACAGAGCGGCGTTGACCATGCGCTCGGTGCGGCGCTCGGAAATACTAGCGATCTCGGCGCAGGCAATGCCCAGGAAATCGAAGGGCAGGGCCATGGGTTCGCCATGGAAGTTGCCGCCGGAGATGACAGCCTCATCCTCATTGAACAGCAGAGGGTTGTCGGTAACGGCGTTCAGTTCGATCTCCACCTTGGACAGGATGTACTCCAGGCTGTCACGGACAGCGCCGTGGACCTGGGGAATGCAGCGCAGCGCATAAGCGTCCTGGACCCGCAGACCCTGGCTCTTTTCCACGATCTCGCTGCCCTCGGTCAGCAGCCGCAGGTTCTTGGCAACGCGGATCTGGCCCTTGTGGCCACGAACGGTGTGTACACGCTCTTCGTAAGCATTGCGCTGGCCGGTCAGGGCGGTGAAGGTCAGGGAGGCCACCAGGTCTGCCAATTGGGCAGCGCAGATGGTATCATACAGATTCAGCGCGCCTACGCTGGTCATCGCGCAGGTGCCGTTGGTAATGCCCAGGCCTTCCTTGCTGACCAGGGTCTCCAGCGTGGGGATGCCGGCTCTGTCCATAGCCTGCTTGCCGGTCATCTTTTGGCCATGATAGTTGGCCATGCCCCGGCCCAGCAGCACCAGGCCCATGTGACTCAGCGGCGCCAGGTCGCCGGAAGCGCCCAAACTGCCCTTCTGAGGAATGATGGGCGTTACGCCGGCGTTCAGCATATCCACCAGCATTTCCACCAAAACAGGACGCACGCCGCTGACACCTACGCACAAAGCATTGGCCCGCAGCAGCATCATACCACGGACCTGCTCATCGGAATAGGGGTCACCGGTGCCGGTGCAGTGGCTGAGGATCAGATTGGTGGAGAGCTGGGCGCTCATTTCATCCGGCACAGCCACGGTGGCAAAATCGCCAAAGCCGGTGGTGATACCATAGGCAACGCGCTTCTGCTGAGAGATCTTCTCTGCCAAATCGCGGGAACGCTGCATTGCTGCCTTTGCGCTGTCTGCCAGTTCCACCCGGGCGCCAAAGCGGGCAACCGCGATGAACGCTTCAAAGGTAAGACTATGGCCGTCGATCACAACATTTTGGATTTTCTTAGGCTCAAACATAGGAAAAACCGTCCTTATCATAGATTGCCGCTGCAAAACGGCGTATTTTGACATATACATCTCGTATTATACCATGTTCACAAGAGATTGCAAGAAATCTTTTGATAATTTAGCACTTTAATTGTCTTTGACCTTTCCGGTTTTTCATGTTATGATGAAAAAAACTGCTGGGAGGTGCGCCATGAAGACCAAACATATCGCCACCGGTTTCGCCCTGTTGGCCGCAGCGCTGTACGCCCTGAATATGCCATTGAGCAAGCTGCTGCTTTCCCATGTGCAGCCCACCATGATGGCTGCCTTTTTATACCTGGGCGCCGGCGTGGGTCTGTTTTTCTACAGCCTGTGCTCCAAAACCGAAAGAAACGCCGCCCGGCTCACCAAGGCAGAACTGCCCTACACCCTGGCCATGATCGTTCTGGATATCGCCGCGCCGGTGCTGTTGATGTTCGGCCTGCGGCTGACCGGTTCTGCCAATGCTTCTCTTTTGAATAATTTTGAGATCGTCGCCACTTCTGCCATTGCCTTTTTTGCCTTTCGCGAGCTGCTTTCCCGGCGGCTGACCCTGGCCATTTGCCTGGTAACCGTGGCCAGCATCACCCTCAGCTTTGAGGGCGCAGGCAGTTTCCGGTTCAACACCGGCTCTTTGCTGGTGCTCTGCGCCGCCTGCTGCTGGGGCCTGGAAAACAACTGCACCCGGAAACTCAGCTCCAAAAGCTCCGCGCAGATCACCACCGTCAAAGGCATTTTTTCCGGGCTTGGCAGCCTGGTGATCGCCCTTTGCATCGGCGAACGGTTCCCGGGTCTTCCCTGGCTTGTGGGGGTTATGGCCCTGGGTTTTGTCGCCTACGGTCTGAGCATTCATTTTTACATCAAGGCCCAGAAAGATCTGGGCGCCGCCAAAACCAGCGCCTATTATTCCATCGCCCCGTTCCTGGGGGTGATTTTCAGCCTGTTCCTCCCCGGTGAAAAGGTGGATATCCGGTTTTTTATCGGTCTAGGCATCATGGTCATCGCCACGGTGCTGATGATCAAAGACACCATTTCCCTGCAGCATGACCACGAGCACCAGCACATCCACACCCATGCCCACAGCCACGGCGGCATGGTGCACAGCCACCAGCACATTCACCGGCACACCCACAGCCATATCCACGGCCAGGACGAATCCGCCCACGGCCACGACCACACCGAACCAATGCCCCACGACCATAGCCATGACTGACCGAAACACCCGGCTTTCGCCGGGTGATATTTTTTCTTGACATTTGCGTAAAATATGCTATACTGGCATCATCAATTAAACAATTACTTAATTATTATATTGAAGGAGTACCGTTTATGCAAAAGACTTATCAGATTGAAGTGGATTGCGCCAATTGCGCCGCCAAAATGGAGGTAGCCGCCGGAAAGCTGGAAGGCGTTGCCGCCGTCACAGTCAACTATATGACTCAAAAGATGACCGTAGTGTTTGCCGAAGGCGCCGATGTGGCTGCCACCATCCAGGCCGTGGCCAAAACCTGCAAAAAGATCGATTCCGATTTCTCCATCGAACTGTAAATTGCTGTTTACAGGATATGCCTCTGTAGGGCAAGGCTATGGCCTTGCCGTTGCGGCATCAAAAACAGATCGGTTGGTTATGAAGACCCTCCGCAATAACGGGCCGCTCCGAAACTGTAAGGGTAACGGCGAGGTCATAACCTCACCCTACAGTGTTGCATTTTTGTAGTCGTGTAAACAACCATTTATCTTCGCACCGGAGGTATTTTATGACCAAAAAACAGAAAAAGCTGCGGCGGCGCATTTTGATCGCCGCCGGACTTTTGGGCGCGCTGCATTTCATTCCCGTCACCGGTCCCGTCCGGTTCTTCCTATATTTGATCCCCTATTTTGTCATCGGCTATGATCTGTTGAAAAAAGCTGCCATCGGCATCGCCAACGGCCAGGTGCTGGACGAAAACTTTCTCATGGCCATCGCCACCGTCGGCGCGCTGATCCTGGGTCTGACCCAAAGCGGGGACTACGCAGAAGCGGTGGCGGTCATGCTGTTTTTCCAGATCGGCGAGCTGTTTGAAAGCTACGCCGTGGGTAAAAGCCGGAAAAACATCGCCGCCCTTATGGATATCCGGCCGGATCACGCCAACATCCTGCAAAACGGCCAACTGGTGCAGGTAGATCCCGAGACGGTGGAAGCCGGCACGGTGATTTTCGTGAAGCCCGGTGAAAAAGTACCCCTGGACGGCATTTTGCTGTCGGGCAACTCCACCCTGGACACCAGCGCCCTTACCGGTGAAAGTCTTCCCCGGGATGTTTCTGCCGGCGATGAGATCGTCAGCGGCTGCATCAATCTCACCGGTCTGCTGCAGATCCGCACCACCAAAGCTTTTGGCGAATCCACCGTGTCGAAGATCCTGGAACTGGTGGAAAACGCCAGCTCCCGTAAATCCCGCTCCGAGGATTTCGTCACAAAATTCGCCCGCTATTATACCCCCGCAGTATGCATCGCCGCTTTGGCCGTGGCCTGCGTTCCTCCGGTGGCCAATCTGCTGCTGGGCAGCCAACCCGAATTTTCCGTCTGGCTGTACCGGGCGCTGAGCTTTTTGGTGGCAAGCTGTCCCTGCGCGCTGGTGATCAGCATTCCCCTCACCTTTTTCGCCGGTATTGGCGGGGCCAGCAGGGAGGGTATCCTGGTAAAAGGTTCCAATTACCTGGAAGCTCTGTCGAAGACCCGCACCGTGGTATTCGACAAGACCGGCACATTGACCCGCGGCGCCTTCGAGGTGGTCGACATCCACCCGGTCGATATGACGGTCGATGCCCTACTGGAATACGCAGCGCTGGCGGAAAGCGCCTCCTGCCATCCCATCAGCAAATGTCTGCAGCGCCGCTACGGAAACCAGCCGGACCATAAACGGGTTTCCCACATCCAGGAGATCAGCGGTCACGGTGTCACCGCCATAGTCGACGGAAAGACCGTCGCCGCCGGTAATCACAAGCTGATGCAGCATCTGTCCATTCCCTACATCCGGGAGCAAGCCGTGGGTACGGTGATCCATGTGGCCGTCGGCGGCAGCTACGCCGGTTATATTCTCATCGCCGACACCCTGAAGTCCACCGCCCAGGCCGCCATGGTTGCGCTGAAAAAGGCAGGTATTCAAAAAACCGTGATGCTCACCGGTGACAATGCCGCCACCGCCCGGCAGATCGGCGATCAACTGCAGATCGACCGGGTCTGCGCCCAACTGCTGCCCGGGGATAAAGTGACCCAGGTGGAAGCGTTGCTGGCGGAAAGCTCCGGCGGCAAGCTGGCCTTTGTGGGCGACGGCATCAACGATGCGCCGGTGCTGGGCCGGGCCGATATCGGTATCGCCATGGGCGCCATGGGCGCCGACGCCGCCATCGAAGCTGCCGATGTGGTGCTGATGGATGACGACCCAATGAAGATCGCTAAAGCCATTCGCATCTCCCGGAAATGCCTGGGGATCGTATACCAAAACATCGTGTTTGCCATTGCCGTCAAGCTGCTGGCGCTGATTTTGGTGGCCTTCGGCGCTGCCAATATGTGGCTGGCCATTTTCGCCGATGTAGGCGTGATGGTGCTGGCGGTGCTCAACGCCATCCGGGCCATGTTCGTTAAAAAATGTTAAGGAGGAACCGTTATGCCTTCCCTGCCCCATGATCACGGTCACGACCCTCACCCCATGCTGGCGCACATGCCCGCCAACGAGGATTTCGGTCGGATGGCCGAGCTGTTCAAGCATCTGTCCGATCCAACCCGGGTCCGGATCTTTTGGATCCTGTGCCATTGTGAAGAATGCGTTATCAATCTTTCTGCCATAATGGAAATGTCCAGTCCCGCCGTATCCCACCACCTGAAGCAATTGCGCTCCGCCGGGCTGATCACCAGCCGCCGGGAGGGCAAGGAGGTTTATTATACCGCCGCAGACAACACCCAGGCCCGGCTGCTGCACAACATGATCGAGGAAGTAGCCGCCATCACCTGCCCCCATCCGTAATTTTCAGGGCATTGCCCCGGTACGGCAGCGCAGCAAGCGGAAAACCGCCATCCCCAAATGCAAATCACCGCCGCTGACAGACCAGCGACGGTGATTTTTGTTTATGTAATTACACTTCTTCGATGAGCTTCTTGAACACCGGCAGGCTTCTGCGGATCATATCGTTGGAAACGCAGGTGCTGGCCCGGAAGTACTCGGGGCAGCCGAAGTCGTCACCGGGAACGATCAGCAGGTTCTCCTGCTTGGCCCGATCGGAGAATTCCTTGGCAGTACCCTTGGGGGCCTTCACGAACAGATAGAAAGCGCCCTGGGGCTTTACGCAGGTGTAGCCATACTCGGTCAAGGCTTCGTACAGCAGCGTACGGTTGCGATCGTACTCGGTCAGATCAGGCTTGACTGTAGCGCAAGCGCGGACCACCTGCTGCTGCAGGCTGGGTGCGCAGACGTGACCCATGATCCGGGCGGCACCGGCAGCGGCGGCGAAGAGCCGGGCGCTGTCTTCCACGCAATCGGGGATGAAGAAGTAGCCGATACGCTCACCGGGCAGGCTGAACACCTTGGAATAGGAGTAGCAGATCACGGTGTTGGGATAGATAGCGGGAATGTAGTGGACATACGCATCATCATAGACCAGCTCACGGTAGGGCTCGTCGGCGATGACATAGATGGGATGGCCGTACTCCTGGGACTTGGCGGTCAGCAGCTTGGCCAAAGTCTGCAGGGTTTCCAGGCTGTAAACAGCGCCGGAGGGGTTGTTGGGAGAATTGACGATAACGGCCTGGGTGTTGGCAGTGATCCGCTT
This sequence comes from Oscillospiraceae bacterium, assembly GCA_015068155.1. GTDB lineage: Bacteria > Bacillota > Clostridia > Oscillospirales > Oscillospiraceae > Faecousia. The sequence continues at coordinate 42,679 of SVLC01000005.1, forward strand.
TTCCATCTCCGCGAAATTGATCTGGAAGTTTTCCATATCCGCAGGAACGGGCACGAACTTGCTGCCGCTGCACTCCACAAAGGGACGATATTCGGGGAAGTAAGGCGTGATGGCAATGACCTCAGAGTTTTCCACTGCCAGAGCCCGCAAAACACTAACCAGTGCGGGTGCTGCGCCGCAGGTAAAGAACACATTTTCCGCACGAACCGGCGTATCGGTACGGGCTGCCAGGTCAGCCGCCACAGCAGCTCTGGCATCCGGCGCGCCGCCGGCGGGTGTATAGGAGTGGATCGCCAGGGTGTCTTCCTGGGCAGTAATGGCCCGGAAAGCATCGGTAACGGCCTGGGGCGCAGGAACAGAGGGATTGCCGATGGAAAAATCGTAGACATTCTCCTTGCCAACAATGGCGGCCTGCTTCAGACCGTACATAAACAGTTCGCGGATACAGGACGGCTTGCTGCCGAGCTGATACATAGATTCGTTGATCATGCCTTGTAACCCTCCGGTAAAGTATAAGTATTGGGCAGTTCCTCGCCCTTGAGCATTCTCAGGCCGCCAAAGGCCAGGGCTTCCATCTCATTTTCACCGGCCAGCACCACCACAGGGGCGATATAGCTGACATACTCGGTGATCCATGCGGTGAGCATCTTGGAATAGGCCATGCCGCCGGTGAGGATGATGGCATCCACCTGACCCTTCATGGTGGCAGACAGCAGGCCAATGCCCTTGGCTACCTGGTAGGCCTGGGCCTGGTAGATCTCTTTTGCCTTCTCGTCGCCATCGGCGATCATCTTTTCGATGACACGGGCATCGCTGGTGCCCAGGTATGCCATCATGCCGCCCTTGCCACGCATCATTTTCTTCATGTCCGCAGCGGTATACTTGCCGCTGAAGCACATTTTGATCAGTTCCAGGGCAGGAATGGCGCCGGCCCGCTCGGGAGAGAAGGGACCTTCGTCGTCACCGATGGTTTCCACGATACGGCCGTCCTGGTGGACGCTCAGAGAGATACCGCCGCCCAGATGGGCAACGATCAGCCGCATATCCTTGTAAGCCTTGCCCGCCTGGCCGGCATAACGGATGGCCTGGGCCCGGGAATTCAGGGCGTGGCAGAAGGAATTACGGTACACGGCGGGGGTGCCGGTGATCCGGGCCAGATGGGGCAGCTCCGCAGAGGTCACCGCGTCATAGATGTAAGCGGGGATGCCCAGGGGCTTGGCGATCTCGTAAGCCAGGATGCCGCCGATGTTGGAAGCGTGGGGAGAGCTGAGGTCGCCACCCAGGGCGATCTTCAGATCCTCGTTCATCCGGTAGCCGCCGGCCTTCAGACCGGGCAACAGACCGCCGCGGCCCATAACGCAGGACAGTTCTTCGGGCTTGACATTGTGACGCGTCAGAAAATCCTGAATGAAGGCCATTCTCAGAGGCACCTGGTCCACGATATCCTTATACTTGGCCAGTTCGGCAGAATCGTGAGTCACATCCTCCTGGACGATCTTTTCCTCATCCCGGTACAGCGCCAGCTTGGTGGAGGTGGAACCGGGATTGATAATCAGTTGTAAGTACATAATATTCTCCTGTTGGAAAATTTTGTAGGGGCGGATGCCCACATCCGCCCGGGCCGATGCAGGCATCGGCCCCTACGGACACATCAAATCATTAGCAAGTCAGTGCGCACAGCAGCAGGGAGTAGTACTTCTCCTCATAGCTGGCCGCCCGGGAGATCAGCGCAATGGGGCACTTGGCGCCCACGATGCAGCCAGCCATCTGCGCGCCGGCAAACTGCAGCATGGTCTTGACCATGATATTGCCGGTAGCCAGGCTGGGCACCAGCAGCAGATCGCTGTTACCCACCACGGGACTGACGTACTTTTTGATCTTGGCGGCTTCGGGGTTCATGGCCAGGTCGAAGGAAATGGGGCCTTCCACATAGCAATTGCCCAGCTCACCTGCCAGAGATGCCTCCTTCAATGCGGCGGCGTCCACGGTCTCGATGATCTTGGGGCTGACCGCCTCGGCGGCGCACAGCGCGGAGATCAGCGGCTTCTCATAGCCCAGCTTCTGCAGCGCGCCGACGGCGTTGCGGATAATGGCCTTCTTGGTTTCCAGATCGGGAGCAGGGATCATGCCGGAATCGGCAACGCCCAGCAGCTTATGGTAGCCGGGCAGCTCCACCAGGGCGAAGTGGGAGATCACAGAACCGGTGTTCAGGCCGGTCTGCTTGTTGACAACAGCCTTCAGCAAGGTGCCGGTCTGCAGGATGCCCTTGAGGATGAAGCCGGCCTTGCCCGCACGGACCAGGTCCACGCAAACCTGGGCAGCTTCTTCATCGGTGGCAGCCTCGATGATCTCGGCATCGGTCACTTCATAGTTATGCTCGGCGGCGATGCGCTTGATGTCAGCAGTGTGGCCCACCAGCAGGCAGTTCATCAGACCCTCGTTGCGCATGGTCATGATGGCTTCCAGGGTGTGGGCATCATGGGCGCAGGCTACGGCGCAGGTCTTCTTCTCTCCTGCGGCAATGAGCGCCCGCATTTCAGCCAAATTCTTGATCATAGCGTTCTCCTTACTTGGCCATGGCGGCGGCGCGGCCGGCGCGGTAGGCGTTCAGGTTCAGCTCCTTGAACTTGGCAGGAACGGTCTCGGCGATGATGGCTTCCCAGTCGATGTCGTCCATCTTCAGAGCAGCGGTCATGGCGCCGAACAGCACGATGTTCATGCACTTGGCACTGCCCAGCTCTTCGGCGATCTTGGCAGCGTTCAGGGTGTAGCATTCGAAATTCTCCTGCATAGCCTCCAGGCAGCCGGCGGGATACTCCGCGGCGCCGGTGGCGATGGTGGAGGAAACGATCTCATAATCGTTGATAACGGCAACGCCGTTGGGCTTCAGGTAATCGGCGTAACGGACGGCTTCCATCTTCTCAAAAGCCACGATAATGTCAGCGGCGCCCTGGCCGATGACGGGAGAGTAGACCTTCTCGCCCCAGTGGACCTGGGTGGAAACGCTGCCGCCGCGCTGGCTCATGCCATGGACTTCGGACATCTTCACATCAAAACCGGCCTTCATCAGACCATTGACCAGCACCTTAGCGGTCAGAATGGCGCCCTGGCCACCGACACCAACGAGCAGTGCACTTTTCTTTTCCATAATCTTACTTCTCCTTTCTGCTGATGGCGCCAACGGGGCAAACCTGGGCACAAACGGTGCAGCCGACACACTGGTTGGCGTCGATCTTGCACTTGCCGTCCTTGATCATCAGAGCGGGGCAGCCAACCTTCAGGCACTTCTTACAGCCGATGCACTTGTCCTCATCGGTGACGCACAGTTGGATGTCGTGCTTGATGCGCTTGATCAGCAGGCAGGGACGGCGGGTAATGATAGCGGAACGCTTCTCGGAAGCCATGGCGCCCTTGATAGCGTCTTCCATAGCCTTCAGGTCCAGCGGATCCACGATGTAAATGTTCTCGTAGCCGTAAGCGGACAAAACATTTTCGATCTTGATGGATGCGGCGATCTCGCCCCGCAGGTTGTGGCCGGAGCCGGGGTTATCCTGGTGGCCGGTCATACCGGTGATGGAGTTATCCAGCACCACGGGGATGATGTTGCCGTTGTTGTAAACGATCTCGGCAGCGCCGGTCATACCGGAGTGGAAGAAGGTGGAGTCACCCATGATGCCGAAGACCTTCTTGTTTTCGCCCTTGGCTTCCAGAGCCTTGGCCATGCCCATGCCCACGGAGAAACCGCCGCCCATGCAGACAACGGAGTCAACGGCGTTGAAGGGCTGGGCAGAACCCAGGGTGTAGCAGCCGATGTCGCCGGAAACGATGACATTCTTCTGCTTGGAGATGGCGTAGAAGAAACCGCGGTGAGGGCAGCCTGCGCACAGTGCCGGAGGACGGGGCGCGGCCTTGACGGTCAGGTTCTTGAATTCGGGCTTCTTGCCGAAGACACGCTCTTCAATGATCTGGGGATTCAGCTCGTACATATTGCCGATCAGTTCCTTGCCGATGCACTCGATGCCGGCAGCCTTGATCTGCTCTTCCATATAGCCGTCCAACTCTTCGATGATGTACAGCTTCTCCACCTTGGAGGCGAAGTCACGGATCAGGTTCATAGGCAGGGGGAAGGTGATGCCCAGCTTCAGGAAGGAGGTATCCTCGGGGAAGGCTTCCTTGGCGTACTGATAAGCGATGGAAGCGGTGATAACGCCCACCTTATTGCCCTTGATCTCAACGGTGTTCAGCGGGCTGGTGCAGGCATATTCTTCCAGCGCCTTCAGATTCTTCTCCAGCTTGGGGTGGTTCACCAGAGCGTTGGCAGGAGAAGCCACGTTCTTCTTGATATTCTTGACATAATCCTCGGTGGGATGCTCGGTGCGCTCACCCAGGGTCACCAGGCTCTTGGAGTGGGACACACGGGTGGTGGTACGCAGCATCACGGGGAGGTCGAACATTTCGGAGATCTCATAAGCGGCCTTGGTGAAGTCCAGGCATTCCTGGGAGTCGGCAGGCTCCACCATAGCGATCTTGGCAGCCCGGGCATAGTGACGATTGTCCTGCTCGTTCTGGGAAGAGTGCATGGAGGGGTCGTCAGCGGACACCACCACAAAGCCCTTGCCCACGCCATTGTAGGCAGCGGTGAAGATGGGGTCAGCGGCCACGTTGACACCAACATGCTTCATGGCGCACAGGGAGCGAACGCCGGCGATGGAAGCGCCGTAGGCCACTTCCGCGGCTACCTTCTCATTGGGTGCCCATTCGCAGTACAAAGAATCCTTGTACAGGGGCAGGTTCTCAAAAATTTCGGTGCTGGGGGTGCCGGGATAGGCAGAGCAAACGCGGACACCTGCTTCATAGGCGCCACGGGCGATTGCTTCATTACCGGTCATCAGATGCTTATTCAAAATAAACTACCGCCTTTCTGTGTTTTGGTTATAGAATTTGCAGTTTACGGTCCTACTTAACATTCTAACATAGGAAAAAGTAAAACGAAAGTATTTCCTTACCTCCAAAACGCCGAAAAATCCACCCAAAAACTGTACAAAACACTCAAAATATGTTGGCAAACGGAGCTTCGTCCGCATGCAGCGGTCACTTTCCCCACATCCGTTCTCCGCTCGGGGACACGCCCCAGGCAGAGAAGCGATGACCAACCCGTAAAACGGCATCCGGTATGTATGAGGTCAAGATGGCCGAAATTTTTTCGTAGCTTTTTTCCCCATTGGATGCTATAATGGGCGCAAATTCCACGAAGGAGGACATTTTATGCCCCATCATTTCCGCAAAGACATGGTCATCTATCAGATCTACCCCCGTTCCTTCCAGGACAGCAACGGCGACGGCCTGGGGGATATCCCCGGCATCATCTCCCGGCTGGACTATCTGCAGCAGTTGGGCATCGACACCATCTGGCTCTCCCCTGTCTATAAAAGTCCCGATGCCGACAATGGTTACGACATTGCCGACTACAAGGCCATCCACCCCGCCTTCGGCACCATGAAGGATTTCGACAATCTGGTAGCCCAGGCCAGGGTTCGGGGCATCGGCATCGTCATGGACCTGGTGATCAACCACACCTCCGATGAGCACGAATGGTTCCAAAAGGCTCTGGCAGGTGATGAAAAATACCGGGATTACTACATCATCCGCAAGGGCAAAGACGGTGGCCTGCCCAACAACTGGGGTAATTTCTTCGCCATGTGCCCCTGGAGCAAATTCGGCAACAGCCAGGACGAATACTACCTGCATCTTTTCGCCGAAAAGCAGCCGGACCTGAACTGGCACAATCCCGCGGTTCTGGAAGAAGTGAAGGATATCATGCGGTTCTGGCTGCAGAAGGGCGTTGTGGGTTTCCGTTGCGATGTGATCAACATCCTCTATAAAAATACCCTGGCTGACGGCAAAAAGCAGTTGGCCCTCACCGGCAAGGAGCACTATCTGTCCACCCCCGGCTGCCATGAGATCCTCAAGACGCTCCGCAAGGAAGTGCTGGACGAATTCAACGCCTTTGCCGTAGGCGAGACCGTTTTTGTCACTCTGGATCAGGCAAAGGATCTCTGCCATGAGGACCGGGCCGAGCTGGACATGGTATTCTCCTTTGAGCATATGGGCTGCGACGATCTGGGTCTGAAGTGGTTCAAAACCCGGCTCAGCCCCAAAAAGCTTATGAAGAGCCTCGTCAAGTGGCAGACCAGCCTGGACTGGAACACCAATTACTTTGAAAACCACGATCAGCCCCGATTCATCTCCCGCTTTGCCGATTCTGACGGTTTCCGCCGGGAGGCCTCTACCATGATGGCCGGCCTGACCATGACCCTCCGGGGCACGCCCTTCATCCACGAAGGCCAGGAGATCGGCATGACCAACGGCAATTTCCGCTGTCTGAAGCAAATTCAGGACATCGAAAGCCACACCGTCAACGAAATGGCCAAGCATTTGGGCATCCCCGCCAAAATGCGCTGGAATATGATCCGCCGCGGCACCCGGGATAACGGCCGTATGCCCATGCAGTGGAGCGACGAAAAGAATGCTGGTTTCACCACCGGCAAACCCTGGCTGAAAGTCAACGGCGACTACAAGCAGGTCAATGTGGCCAGAGAACAGCAGGACCCCAACGGCGTGCTGAATTTCTGGAAAAAAATGATCGCCCTGCGAAAAACCGACGAAGTGCTGATCGATGGCGATTTTGTGCCTGTGCTGGTGTCGAACAATATTTTCGCCTTCGAGCGGGTACTGGGCGAGCGTCGATTGCTGAGCATGTGCAATATGACCGGCAAGGCCGTAAAGCTGCCTAAGCATTTGCAGATGTGGCCCACAAAGCTGGCCGGTAACTATCCCACCGGCACAGCAGAATATCTACAGCCCTTTGAATTCCGCCTGATGGAAGAAAGCGGTGAATAACATGATTGCAGTCCAAAACGGCGTGTTTAAATTGGATACTGCCCACACCAGCTATATTTTCCGCATCACCGCCCAGGGCCAGCCGGAGCATATTTATTACGGCCCCTGGCTGCCCCAGGCAGATGTGGAAGCGCTGACCATGAAGCACACCATCGCCCTGGGTTCCTCCGTGGAATACAGCACCGCTGCGCCCGGCTATTGCCTGGATCGGATGCTGCTGGAATATTCCGGCATCGGCAAGGGAGATTTTCGCCATGCGCCTTTGGAGTGCATTTTGCCCGACGGCAGCTTTGTAACGGATTTCGTCTACCACAGCCACAAGCTGACCGACGGCGGCATCCATTTGGACAACGGCCTGCCCTTTGCCACCGGCGGCAGCCAGACTCTTTCGTTGCTGCTGCGGGACAAAAAATATCCTGCCCTGGAGCTTCGCCTGCACTACACCGTGTTTCCGGAATGCGATGTGATCGCCCGGAACGCCTCCATGCACAACGGCGAAAACAGCCCCGTTGTTCTGCGGCGATTCCTGAGCGCCATGGTGGACATCCCCAATGACGGTTACTCCCTGCTTACCCTGGACGGCACCTGGGCCAAAGAGGCCCACATACATGTCAGCCCGGTAACCCACGGCATCCATGTACAGGATTCTACCGTAGGCGTCTCTTCCAATCGGCACAACCCCGCCTTCGCTTTGCTTTCCCGGGGCGCTGATGAACGCCGGGGTAATGTGCTGGGCTTCAATCTTCTCTACAGCGGCAATCATTATTCCGCCGTGGAACTGACCAGCCAGGATACGCTGCGCATCGGCTGGGGCATCAGCCCCCACTGTTTCCAGTGGGATCTGCAGCCCGGAGAGGATTTTGCCACACCGCAGGCAGTGATGACTTTCTCGGAAAACGGCATCAACGGCATGGCCGCCAATATGCACGATTTCGTCAATTGCCACATTATCCCCGCTCCTTTCCGGGGCGTTGAGCGGCCCGTGGTGCTGAACAACTGGGAAGCCACCATGTTCCACTTCAACCGCCGGAAGATCCTTACCATGGCCCGTCAAGCCGCCAGGCTGGGTGTTGAGATGTTTGTACTGGACGACGGTTGGTTCGGCAAACGCAACGACGACAAGGCCGGCCTGGGAGATTGGGTGGTCAACGAAAAAAAGCTGCCCGGCGGCATTTCCCGCCTGGCAGAGGATATTCACCGCATGGGGTTGCAATTCGGCCTGTGGTTCGAGCCGGAATGTGTCAATCCCGATTCTCAGCTCTACCGGGATCACCCGGATTGGGCCATTCAGGTGTCCGGCCGGGAACCCAGCCAGGGCCGTAATCAACTTGTGCTGGATCTGACCCGCCCGGAGGTTCGGGACTATATCGTGGAGGCTGTGGACAGCATTCTGCGCAGCGCCCGGATCGAATATGTGAAATGGGATTATAACCGGCATATCTCTGACGCCTTCTCCCCCGCCCTGGCCCAACAGGGAGAATTTTTCCACCGCTATATTCTGGGTCTATACGATGTGCTGCGGCGGCTGTTCCGGGAGAAGCACCCGGATATTCTGCTGGAAGGCTGTTCCTCCGGCGGCAACCGGTTTGACCTGGGTATGCTGACCTTTGCCCCCCAGATCTGGACCTCCGACGATACAGACGCGGCAGAACGATTGGAGATCCAGCGGGGCATGTACACCTTCTATCCCCCCTCCTGCATCTCCAACCATGTGTCCATGTGTCCCAACGCCCAAACCCTGCGGACCACCGCCCTTTCCACCCGCTTCAATGTGGCGGTCTTCGGTGTACTGGGCTACGAGCTGGATTTTGGCGAGCTGACCCCGGAGCAGCAGCGGCAGATCGCCCGACAGATCCGATTTTATAAAAAGCACCGCAAGCTGCTGCAATTCGGCCGATTCAGCCGTTATTTCCCCCGGCCAGGGCAACGGGAATCCTGGCAGATCCGGGGACAAAAAACGGTGATCGCCGGCATCTACAATCTGCGCTATGAAGCCGTACCCGCGCCGGACATTCTGCAGGTGCTGGAAGCCAGGCGGGGCAAACGCTATCGTCTGCGTTCCCTCCGGCAGCAATTGCAGATCAGCCGTTTCGGCGGGCTGATCAAGCATGTGGCTCCGGTGAAGCTGCGGGCCGACGGGCCCATCCTGCGGTTGGCAGACCGGCATTTTTCCATGACCGATGGGCAGGAGGACTACACCTGCTCCGGCGAGGCGCTGCGGGCTGGCATTCCCCTGGCCATGCAGTACAGCGGCACCGGCTATCATCCGGATCTGCGGATCCTGGGAGATTGGGGCAGCACACTGTATGTCGCCGAAGAACTGGAATAAAAAAGAGGGAGCATCAAGCTCAATGTCACTAAGTTAAGAAAGGCTGGGTCTCGCAGAAATGCGGGACCCAGTTTTTTATGTAATTATTTTCAAAAAACACTTGACAAACAGGTTAAAATGTGCGGCCTTTTTG
>SVLC01000062.1 GCA_015068155.1 Oscillospiraceae bacterium
TCATCGAAGCGGTAGAACCCCATATGCCTGTCAATAAGCCCCGTTACCTGATGGGCGTGGGTACCCCCAGCAATATTATTGAAGCGGTTGCCCGGGGTGTGGATTTCTTCGATTGCGTCATGCCTGCCCGTAACGCTCGGCACGCCCGGCTCTTTACCTGGGAGGGCGCCATTAATCTGAAAAATGCCAAATATATGACGGATGATACACCCATTGATCCTAAGTGCGATTGTCCCGTGTGTCGCCGGTATACCAAGGCATACATCCGTCATTTGTTTGTGGCTGAGGAAATGCTGGCTATGCGTCTGGCCGTGATGCATAATCTATATTTCTATAACAAATTGATGGAAAAGATCCGTCAAGCGCTGGATGAAGGCCGTTTTGCAGAATTCCGGGCGGAATATTCTGAAAAATTAGGCCGAAGAATTTAAATTCTTCTTGCTTTTTTTGGATAGAATGGTATAATATCCTAGACTATTTTTCAAAGGAGTAATTCTATGTTGCAATTTTTAGAAGCTACCGGCACGGCCAATGCTATGGGCGGCTTTACCACCATTATCATGGTGCTGGTGATGCTGGGCGCTATGTATTTCGTTATGATCCGTCCCGAGAACAAGCGTAAAAAGGAAGCGGAGCAGATGCGCAATGATATGAAGGTGGGCGATGAGATCGTCACCATCGGCGGTATCTGCGGCAAGGTCGTTCATGTGAAGGATGACAAGTTTGTCATCGAGTCTGGCGCCGATCAGGTCCGGCTGGAGTTTGCTAAGTGGGCCTTGAGCAGCAATGAGACCGGCGCCCAGCGGGCTAAGGAAGAAGCTAAGAAGGCAGAAGAAGCCAGAGTGAAGGCCAAGGCTGCCAAGAAGGCTGAGAAGGCCGGAAAGTAAATTTAATTCCTCCGTATGATTCCATGCGGAGGAATATTTTTATATTTTTGTGAACTTGATGCGGTATTTGTTGTAATATTGCAGAAAATAGTATATGATATGTGTAAGAAAGGGGTGAAGGTATGACTAAAAAGTATATTACCATCCTTGTGTGCGCCGTGTGGATGCTTACCTTGCTTTCCGGCTGCCTGCAGGATCCGCACCAGCATAGTTTTTCTGCGGAATGGTCCGTTGACAGCCAGGGGCATTGGCATAGCGCTACCTGCCAGCATATGGATATGAAGGCGGATGCGGCGTACCATACATTCGATGATGGCGTAAGTTATCCCGCTACCTTTACGGAAAAGGGATATACGGTGTATACCTGCACAGTGTGCAAGTATGAAAAAAAGGAATACAGCGGCGAAGTGCTGCAGCATACCTATGCCGATAGCTGGAGTTTTGACGATACCTCCCATTGGCATGCATGCCTGGATGTGGGCTTTGAGCAACTGCGGGCAGATGAGGCGGCCCATACGGATACCAATGAAGAGATTCTGCAGGACGTCACCGACAGTGCCACCGGCCTGGCAAGGTACACCTGCGCCGTCTGCGGTCATACCTATGAGAAGGAATTGAAACTTCCTGTTTCACTGGTATCTGCGCCTGCGGCAGACGGAGGTACATACTATGTTGGTCAGAAACTGCAGGATGTGGCGCTGGTAGGCGGCGAGGCCTCCGTCAGCGGCAGCTTCCGGTGGGAAAACCCGGAGGAAAAGTTGACCGCCAACGGCAGCTACCAAGCGCAATTTGTACCTGATGATGACCGGTACGGCATGTTGCATGTGACAGTGAGCGTTATTGCCCAGCAGTTATATGTTACGGTGGATGCCGGACAGCACGGTACCGCAAGTCCTTCCGGTCAGGTACCGGTGGGATACGGGGAAACCTTAACCATCCTTTTTGCGCCGGACGTAGGTTATGGCGTGTCTCAGGTTCATGTGGACGGCGTTGCTGCAACCGTGGCATCTTCTGTGACTTTGGAAAACATTACAAAGCCACAAACTGTACAGGTCAGCTTCGCGGCCAACCAGTCGAGTCTTTCCATCGAGTGCATTTCCGGCACACCGGGATGTTACACCATTGATGGAAATACCGTTACATTCTCCGGCATTACTGCGGAGTCCATTTATGCGGTTTCCGGCACTTTTCACGGTAATATCGTGATCAATGTCTCTGATAACCACCGGTTCGAGCTGGAAATGCGGGGCCTAAATCTTACCTGCGACTATATCAGCCCCATTACCATTCTTTCCGGGGATCAGGTAACACTTACGGCGAAGAAGGGTTATGAGAACACCATTACTGACCTGCGCCAAGCAGATGTGCCTAACAATAATCAGAAATCCGGCGCGATCTATGCAGAATGCGATTTGGAAATCGGCGGTAAGGGTAAACTGACCGTGATCTCTCAGCATAATAACGGCATTCATACGAAGGACGATCTGGAGATCAAGAATCTCACCCTGACTGTTCGATGCGCGGATAATGCCCTGAAAGGCAATGATTCTGTGACCATTAAAAGCGGTGTGATCCTGCTGTATGCTTCCAATGGCGACGGCATAAAAACCGTAAATACAGATATTTCCTCCAAGGGCAAGCAAAGAGGTATCGTCACGATCTTGGCCGGTACCGTAACCATCTATGCCGCCCAGGAAGGAATTGACGCGGCCTTCGATACGGTCATCAATGAGACCGATGCCGATGTCAAAATCTATCCATACGCTGAGCAATAATAAAAACGCCACTCCTTAAATGGAGTGGCGTTTGGTTCATTTTTCTTCATAGGTCAAGATTTCCTTGGGAATATAAACCGGACGGTTCTTGGCCTGTTCAAACGTGCGACCCACATATTCACCGATGATGCCGATGCACACCAATTGAATACCACCCAAAAGCAGGATCAGTACGATTATGCTGGCATAACCCGGCACGGCGATGCCCCAGATCAGTTTTTGCAACACCACGACGATCAAATACAGCAGGGAAGCCACGGCTGTCAAACCGCCCAGGATAGTGGCCAGCCGCAAAGGCGCGGTGGAATAGCCGATGATTCCTTCAATGGCATAGTTCACCAGTTTCCAGAAATTCCACTTGGTGGTGCCGGCGTGGCGCTGACAGGCTGTGTAGGGGATAAACTTGGTATCATAGCCTACCCAGGCAAAGATACCTTTGGAAAAACGGTGGTATTCCGTTAATTCCAAAATGCTGTCGCGAACACTGCGACGGAAGGTCCGAAAATCACTGGCGTCAGGCTGTAGCTGCACTTTAGAAAGCTTGTTAATAATAGCATAGAAGCTTTTTTTGAAGAAGGAGAGGATCTTGCCTTCGCCCCGGCGATCCTGATAGGCGGCTACTACATCGTATGCCGGTTCTTCGTCCAGGATCTTTACCATATCCCGCACGATCTCCGGCCGCTGCTGCAGATCCGCGTCAATGAGGGTGATATATTCACCGGCTGCCTGTTGCATACCGGCGTAGATAGCGGCTTCCTTGCCGAAATTACGGGAGAAGGATACAACCTTGGTAGGGCATCTTTGGGCGGCGTGTAGTTTTTTTAGATTATGCAGCGTGGCATCCCGGCTGCCGTCGTTGACATAGATCACTTCGTAATCATAGCCGCAGCCGCTAAAAGCGGTCATTACGGCTTCTTCAAAAGCGGCAACATTTTCCGCCTCGTTATAGCAGGGAACTACTAAGGAAAGTTTCATACGATCATCTTCCGTTTCTTGGGATTGCCCATAGGCTTATTTTGATTCATTATAGTTCAAGAATTGATTATCGTCAAGAAGAATAGTTTGTTATTGACAGTTTTCCGAATTTGTGCTATTTTATTTCCAGAAATGCGTAGAAGGGGAGTTTCTTCTTCCAAAACCAATGCAGAGAGTACCCGGTTGGTGCGAGGGTATGCGGTGGGAAGGGTCTGTCGCCCCGGAGCAGGTTTTCTGAAATCCAGTAGGAAAGCCCGGGTAAGCCCGTTACAGCGTTTGAGTGCCCCATATGGGGAATTCAGGTGGTACCGCGGATTTTATTCGCCCTGAAGTCGATCGGCTTCGGGGCGTTATTTGTTTTCCGTCCTGAAAGTCAAACTCAAACAAAAGGAGAAAAGAAAATGGCAAGAGAATTACCCAAGATCTACGAACCCCAGCAGGTAGAAAATGAGATCTACAAAATGTGGGAAGACGGCGGCTATTTTAAGCCCCGGGCAAAGGAAGGCGCCAAGCCTTTTACTATCGTTATGCCGCCCCCCAATGTTACCGGTCAGTTGCATATGGGTCACGCCATGGATGCAACTCTGCAGGACACTTTGATTCGCTTTAAGCGTATGCAGGGCTTTGAGACCCTGTGGCTGCCCGGTGTTGACCACGCCGGTATCGCCACGCAGATCAAGGTGGAAGAGGAACTGCGGAAGAATGAAGGCCTGAGCCGTTATGACCTGGGCCGCGAAAAGTTCCTGGAGCGGGTATGGGACTGGAAACACAAGTACGGTAACCGCATCGTCGAGCAGCAGAAGAAGCTCGGTGCCTCCTGCGATTGGGATCGCAGCGCCTTTACCATGAACGAAGGTTGCTCCAAGGCTGTGCGGGAAGTGTTTGTTTCCTTGTATGAAAAGGGTCTGATCTATAAAGGCAGCCGCATTATCAACTGGTGTCCCAACTGCGTGACGGCACTGTCCGATGCGGAAGTGGAATATGTGGATAAACCCGGCAAGCTGTGGCATATCCGTTATCCTCTGGCCGACGGCAGCGGCGAAGTGATCATCGCTACTACCCGTCCCGAAACCATGCTGGGCGACTCCGGTGTATGTGTCAACCCCAACGACGAACGTTACGCCCACATCGTGGGCAAAAAAGTTATTCTGCCCCTGATGAACAAGGAAATTCCTGTGGTTGCCGATGACTACGCCGAGATGGAATTTGGTACCGGCTGCGTCAAGATGACCCCTGCCCATGACCCCAATGACTTTGAAGTGGGTCTGCGGCACAACCTGGAAATCATCCGTGTGCTGGATGACAACGGCAAGGTCAACGCCCTGGGCGGCAAGTATGAAGGCCTTGACCGTTACGATGCCCGCAAGCAGATCATTGAAGATCTGGAAGCCGGCGGCTATCTGGTTAAGATCGAGGATCATGCCCACAATGTTGGCACCTGCTACCGTTGCCATAAGGATGTGGAGCCTATTATCTCCGCGCAGTGGTTCGTGAAGATGAAACCGCTGGCCGAAGAAGCTATTCGTGTCGTCAAAGAAGGCGAAACCAAATTTGTGCCGGATCGGTTCAGCAAGACCTACATGAACTGGATGGAAAATGTCCGCGACTGGTGTATTTCCCGCCAGCTCTGGTGGGGTCATCAGATCCCTGCCTGGACCTGTGCTGATTGCGGAGAGATCACCGTTTCCCGGGAAGATGCCCAGGTCTGCTGCAAGTGCGGCAGCAGTCATATCACCCGCGAGGAGGATGTGCTGGACACCTGGTTCTCTTCCGCGCTGTGGCCCTTTGAGACCATGGGTTGGCCCAACTGCGATGCCGAGGATTTTAAGAAGTTCTATCCCAATGACGTTCTGGTCACAGGTTATGATATCATCTTCTTCTGGGTCTCCCGTATGATCTTCTCCGGCTGTGAGCATACCGGTAAAACACCTTTCCACACCGTACTGATCCACGGACTGGTCCGGGATAACCAGGGCCGCAAAATGAGTAAGTCTTTGGGCAACGGCATTGATCCGCTGGAAATGATCGAAAAGTACGGCTGCGATGCGCTGCGTATGAACATGGTCACCGGTAATTCTCCCGGAAACGATATGCGTTTCTATGTGGAGCGTTGCGAAGCCATGCGTAACTTCGCCAATAAGCTGTGGAACGCTTCCCGTTATGTTCTGATGAACCTGGGTGAGGATGCAGAGAACCGACTGCCCGACCGCAATAAGCTGGAGATCGCCGACAAATGGGTGCTGTCCAAGCTGAACACCTTGATTGCCGAGGTTACCGAAAACATGGAAAGCTATGAGCTGGGCGTGGCCATTCAGAAGATCTATGATTTCATTTGGGATATCTACTGCGACTGGTATATCGAAATGACCAAGGCCCGTCTGTTTGCCGATGATTTGGATCGGAAGCAGACCGCTATTTCTGTGCTGGTGTATGTACTGGATCAGGTACTGCGACTGCTCCATCCTTATATGCCCTTTATCACCGAAGAAATTTGGCAGTCCATTCCCCATGAGGGCGAAGCTTTGATCGTGGCGCAGTGGCCCACTTATCGCGCAGAACTCGCCTTCAAGGTTGAGGAAGATGCCATGGAGTCGGTTATGAGTGCTATTCGTGCTATTCGTAATCGCCGTACGGAAATGAATGTACCGCCTAGCAAGAAGGCCGCGCTGCACATCTTCACAGCAAAACCCCAGATTTTCACTGAGGGTGAAGGCTTCCTGCAGCGTCTGGCATACGCTGACGAAGTGAAGCTGCTGGATGCGGAGCCTGCTAATCTGGAAGGTATGGTGACCATCACTACCGCCGATGCCAAACTGTATATCCCTATGGGTCAGTTGGTGGATGTGGAGAAGGAGATTGCCCGTATCAGCAAAGAACTGGAGGGTCAGCAAAAGTTCCTGGCTTCTCTGGAGGGAAAACTCAGTAATGTAAAGTTTGTGTCCCGAGCGCCTGAAGCTGTAGTGGCTGCCGAGCGTGAAAAGGCTAGCAAGACCCGGGATTTGATCGCACAACTTACCGAGAGTCTTGCAGCTATGAAAAAGCTGTAATATAAGTTAATTTTTAATTGTACGGTGCAAACCAAGTGTTTGCGCCGTACTTTTATTTTTCCGGTTTTCCCATTCCGACAGAAATTGCAGAAACGGCTATTTATACTGAAAACGCAGATGAAACAGTGTACAGCTGTGATCACATTCAAAACAGTAAGGAGGTATTCTATGCAATTTACAAGTTTTTTAGAGGACGGCACCTTAACAGTGGTTCTCACCGGCGAGATCGACCACCATTGCGCCAAACGCTACATTCAAGCAATTGATGCCAAGGTGGAGGCATATACGCCGGCAGTATGTATTTTGGATTTTTCCGAAGTATCCTTTATTGATTCCTCGGGGGTGGCTGTTGTGATCAACGCATTGCGGGCCATGAAGCGAATGGGTGGGCGATTGCTGCTGACCGGAATCGGCAGTCAGCCTATGAAGGTATTTCAGGCCGCCGGCGTGGATAAAATCATCGAGATCAAGGAGGTTACGGTATGAAATTTGAAAACTACATGATATTGGAATTCCCCAGCAAATCCTGCAATGAGGCTTTTGCCCGAAGCGCAGTATCCTGCTTTGCCGCACAGATGGATCCGACCATCGAAGAATTGGGAGATATTCGCACAGCGGTTTCGGAAGCGGTGACCAATGCCATCGTCCATGGCTATCCGCAGGGGTTGGGGCTGATCACCCTTCGATGCCGCATCCTGAAGGATCATGTGCTGGACATTGTGGTGAAGGACCGTGGTGTCGGCATTGCGGATATCGAAAAAGCGCGTCAACCAATGTATTCCACCGGCGGAAACGATCGAAGCGGCATGGGTATTACCATTATGGAGAGCTTTATGACGGATGTGAACATTCAATCCGAACCGGGAAAAGGCACTACCGTCCATATGCGCCGAAAGCTGCAGCGTAAAAAATGAGCAGAACGGAAGATTTGATCCGTGCATCTCAGGCAGGTGACGCAGCGGCGGGGGAGGAGCTTATTACAGAAAACGCTGGGTTGATTTGGTCGGTGGCCCGTCGATTCTTGGGCAGGGGAACGGAAGCGGATGATTTATACCAGCTGGGATGCCTGGGTTTTATCAAAGCAGTGGAGGGATTTGATCCAGCCTTCGGGACTCAGTTTTCTACCTATGCTGTGCCAAAGATCGCCGGAGAGATCCGTCGGTTTTTGCGGGATGACGGAGCAGTTAAAGTATCCAGATCCATAAAGGAACAGGCATCTGTCATTAAAGTCTGGCGCAATACGCTTTCTGCTGCTTTAGGCCGTGAACCAACGGTACAGGAAATAGCCAATCAAACCGGATTTACCCCAGAACAGATCGCTTTGGCGGAAAATGCAACTGCAGGTACCGAGTCCATACACAAGCAGACCGGAGAAGACGGATTTACCCTGGAGAATATTTTAACGGATACGGAGTCGGAAGAAAACATGGTGGAACGGATCGCCTTGCGGCAGGCGGTGGAACGTTTGCCGGAACGGGAACGTACGGTGATCCAGCTTCGGTATTTCCACAGTCTGACCCAGGACCGAACGGCGAAGGTGTTGTCCGTCAGCCAGGTGCAAGTCTCGCGGATCGAGAAGAAGGCGCTGCAAAAGCTTCGTGAGCTGATGGGCTGAATAATAATTTATCGATCTACCCCTTTACCTTTGCCGCAGAATTTGGTACAATAGTTGCATCTTAGTAAAAGTTGGGTGTAATTATGACCGAAGAATTATTGAACCGTTTTGTTGCGGCAAGACGGCGCTATATAGCCAACCAATTCACACACCTTAACCCGATGCAACAGGAGGCGGTGCTGACCACAGAAGGTCCGTTGCTTCTGCTGGCCGGCGCGGGTAGCGGAAAAACAACGGTGCTGATCAACCGTGTGGCCAATCTGCTGCGGTTTGGCAGCGGCAGCGACAGCCCGCTGGTTCCGGACTATGTGACGCAAGAGGATGTTACCTTTTTGGAATCTCTGGAAGAGCCGCTTTGCCAGTCGGACCGTTTTCGCGCAGAGCAATTGTGCGCTTTGGAGCCGGTATCACCGTGGAACATCCTGGCGGTGACATTTACCAATAAGGCTGCCAATGAGCTGAAGGAGCGCCTGGTGCGTCTTGTAAACCCCGAGGCGGAGA
>SVLC01000006.1 GCA_015068155.1 Oscillospiraceae bacterium
GTCCCCCGGACTGTTGCATTTAGATGGGTTCGATTCCCCTCATCTGAATACCATACCAAACAAGAAAAACCACACCCTTCGGTGTGGTTTTCTTGTTGGTGGAGCCGAGGGGAATCGAACCCCTGTCCGAAAGCAACTTGGAAAGAACTTCTCCGGGCGCAGTTTGTTATTTACATTCCCTCTCCCCGGCGGGAACAAACACCCTACGGGGATCAGTAGCTTCATTATGCATGGTATGGGCAAAGCTTACCATACGCACGTTCTCTACTCAGATCACACCCGAGCCCGGCTCGTAGACCTTCCGGGGCGGATGGGCACCTAATTAGGCAGCCAGAGCAACAGTATTGTTGTCAGTTAATTTTAAAAAATACCCGTTTTATCGCGGTCAGGCGCCGCGGCCCGCTTATCCAGCCTCACTACCCCCGTCGAAACCAGTACGGCCCCATATGGGTTGGTGGGATGGCCGGTATCCCACCAAAAAAACGTTAGAATCTGCCGTAAGGATCAGGCAGCTTCTTCAGTTCTGCCAGTTGAGCGCCGTTACGCTCAACGGTGATGGATGCGATCTTCTGCTCCTCCAGCGGACGGTCGTTGCGGCCGGTCTTGCTGGCTGCGATGGCATCCACCACTTCCATGCCGGAAGTAACCTTGCCAAAGGCGGCATACTGATTATCCAGATGCTTGGCATCCTGGTGCATAATAAAGAACTGGCTGCCGGCAGAATTGGGACTCTGGGAACGGGCCATGCTCAAAACGCCACGCTTATGCTTCAGATCATTTTTGATGCCATTAAAGAAAAACTCGCCCTTGATGCAATAACCCGGGCCGCCCATGCCGGTTCCCTCGGGACAACCACCCTGGATCATAAAGCCGGGGATGACACGGTGGAAGATCAAACCGTCATAATAGTTATGCTCCGCCAGGTCAATGAAATTAGCAACACTCTGGGGTGCCTTATCGGGATACAGTTCACCTTCGATAACACCGCCGTTTGCCATAGTGATCTTAAAAGTGGGATTACTCATAATCATACTCCTTCTATCAATGTACATGGGACCGGAGCTGATTAACCAGCCGCTCCCTGTTTTACGAATTCTCTTCGGTGGGCAGCAATGCTTCGCCGTTTGCATCCTCTGCGCCAACAGTATCAATAGCGCTCCTTCATAGCCCGCTCGATTTGACGCTTGGCGTCACGCTCGGCTTCGGCTTGTCTTTTATCATGCAGTTTTTTACCCTTGCACAGGCCCACCTTGACCTTTACACGGCTGCCCTTGAAATAGACAGACAACGGAATCAGCGCAAACCCATCCTGCTTCACTTTGCCGTAGAGCCGCATGATCTCCCGCTTGTGCATCAGCAGGCGGCGAGGACGGCGGGAATCCACATTGAAACGGTTGCCGTGATCGTAGGGCGAGATATGCATCTGATTCAAAAGCAACTGGCCGTCTTTGACGCCACACCAGGCATCTTTAAGATTCAAGGTGCCTGCACGGATGGACTTCACTTCGGTACCCACCAGCTCAATACCGGCCTCGTATTCTTCTTCGATAAAATATTCATGCCGGGCTTCCCGATTGGTGGCCATCACCTTAATACTGTCCTTCTCCAATGCATTCACCTCCTATCTTGTTTTCTAATGGGTATTATACCACTGTTGTCAAGGGGATTAAACCGGGTTTTGACGCTCTACCCCACGAATCTTCTTATTGGCAATGATCAAAATAGGGATCGCCAGCAGTAACGACAGCACATCCGCGGCCGCCTGGACCGAAGCAATGCCGTATTCCCCCCATAGCGCAGTCATTGGGAACAATAAGGGAATAAAGCATGTACCCTGACGGGATGTCGCCAAAATAAACGCTCCCCAGGCATTGCCCAGACCGGTACAGAACATATTGACCACAGCCACCCATGCGTGAATAGGCAGCGCCAGACATTGCAGCCGGATGCAAAGCGCGCCAATTTCAAGCATTTGTGCAGATTGCTCCTGCTCCGAAGCGGAAAAAAGCATAATGATCCGATCGGCAAACAACGCCAAAATAGTCGACATAACCGCAGCGCCTATAATGGCCACCCATGCGGAAAAACGGTAACTTTTCCGCACTCTATCATATCGTTTGGCGCCCCAGTTAAAGCCCACCACAGGCTGGAAGCCGCTGCCAAAGCCCAAAATAATGCTGAACGGGAACATCATGATCTTGGTAGAAACGCCGATTCCTGCCAGCACTGCGTCCGAGATGTCGCCCGCCATATTATTCAGCAGAATACCGGATACCACCGCCAGACCACTGCGGAACATGGAAGACGAACCTACCGTAATGATCTCCAGCAGAATATCCCTGGAGAATCGCACAAATCGGATCGTCAGCCGCAGCAAACTGTGCTTCGTGATATATGGGAAAATCAGGATTATAAAACTTACCAGCTTGGAAATTGCTGTGGCCAGCGATGCGCCGGTAACACCCATGTTCATACCGATGATAAAGATCGGGTCCAAAACACAGTTCAGAATGCCGCCAAAGCCCATGCCAACCATGCTCAAGGTAGCGCTTCCCTCGCTGCGCAGGCATTGGTTCATCACAAAGCTGGATGCCATGAAAGGCGCCGCCATCAGCACATAGGTTGCATATTCCACGGAATATTGCTCGCAGGTAGGCGTTGCGCCCAGCAAGCGAACCATGGGCGTCATAAAGATCAGGCCAAATACCGTCAGCAGCGCGCCAATGGAAAACGCCAGAAAAAACGCCGTAGACAGCACCTGGCTGGCTTTTTCATCCTTCCCCTGCCCCAACAAACGGGCGATATAGCTGTTGGCGCCAATGGCAAGCATAGAGCCGCACATCATGATCAGCTGATCCAGCGATGCATTCACACTAACCGCAGCCGTAGCACTGTCGCCCAAACTGCTGACAAAATAAGTATCCGCCAGGGAGTAAATGGAATTGATCAAAAAAGCAACGATGGTGGGAATTGCCATCTTGGGAATCACCCGGGAAATAGGATCATTCAGCATCATCTGTCTGCGTTGCTGCTGATGCAACTGTTTATCTTTCATTGACCTACATTCCTCCCTTTTTTAATATTGACCTTATTATATTCCATTCTCATCCCAGGGTCAACCCCAAGTTTCTCTGCAGCGCCAAACAAAACCCCGGAGCGAACTCCGGGGTTCATGCTTACTGCAAGATCACAATGGAATACGGAGGCAGTTTGATGCTGCCGGTTGCGGCATCGTAAGACGCCGTCTGGGATACATCCTGACCGTACAGTCCAGCCTGGATGCCGTTTTGAATGCCCAGCAGAGCATCCAGCGTCACCGTTTGTTCGAAGGAATCAAAATTCATAACGATGATGATCGATTCCCCCTGCCAGGTCTTTCTGAGAACTGAAATGTATGTGTTATTATCTGGACTGAAATTTTCCACAGTGCCCCGTGCAATAGCCGGGAAGCAATTACGCAGGTACATCGCCTGCTTGTAGTAATTTAGGATACTGTTAGGATCAGCCAACTGTTCTTCCACACTGGGATAATAGTAGCTGGTCTCATCCACCGGCGTATTTTCCGGCGGCAGATAGCAACAGCCGGGGTAAATGTTCTTGGCCTGCCATTTCATAGCGATCCGCTTGGCAGGGTCGGAATTATTGCCACCTTTACTGATCATGCCGATCTCTTCACCGTAATACACAAATGTACTGCCATTCATCATAGCCAGGGCGCCGCCGGCCATCTTTACGTTCTCTTCTCCGGGCATAAAGCTGCCGGGTCGCATGGTATCATGGTTGCCCAAAAAGGGTGCCATAACACCGGCGGTATAAATACGCTGCAGTTCCGTCTGAAGCTTTCCGTAAGCCTTGCCGTTTTGCTGTTTGACTATGGTGGCCAGCGTACCGGTACCCTGGGAAGCGGTAAACATAAAGAAGCTGTCTACACCGCTTTGATAATAATCGTTGATAAACGCATCGGTACCCACCCATGCTTCACCAACCAGGTAACAATCCGGATCGATCTGCTTCGCCTCTGTGTTCAGCCAATTTAGGAAGTTCACGTTTTTCTGGAGGTCGCCGGTATAATAGCTGGTCACAGCGTCCAGCCGGAAGCCGTCCACGCCGTGTTCCGTTATCCAGTAATCCATGATGGCAACGATCTCGTCGCGGACTGCCTGGCTGTTCAGATTCAGATCCGGCATACCGCTCCAGAAGCGGGACTCATAGTAATACGGTGTACCGGACACCGGAGAATAACCCGCCAGATTTTCCGTGGTAAAGTTATAATACTCTCCGTATTTTCCGCCAGGCTGACCGTTTTCACGGATATACTGGCAAGCTTCTTTGAACCAGGGGTGGTCGCTGCTGCTGTGATTCACCACCAGGTCCAAGATAACGCGAATGCCTCTTTTGTGTGCTTCGTCCACCAGGCGGTCCAGATCTTCCAGCGTGCCATAAACCGGATCGATGGCATAGTAATCATTGACGTCATACTTGTGATAAGTAGGCGACGGATGAATGGGCATCAGCCAAATGCCGTTGAAACCCATTTCCTGAACATAATCCAGTTTTTCCGTAACACCGTTCAAATCGCCGATACCATCGTTATTGGTATCATAAAAGCTGTAGACGAAGATCTCATACCAGTTGCGGTAGTCGTCATCCACAATATGCAATTCCGGCAGTTTCGGGCCGGTAGTCCCCTGCCCTGTGTCCGGGTCGCAGCCGGACAGACTCACAGACAGCGCCAGGCAGCAGGCCAAAAGCAATATCCATCTTCTCTTCATAGCTTATCCCTTCACTGCGCCGCCGGTGACACCCTGGACATAGTACTTCTGCAGCCACATGAACAGCACTGTGATCGGCACGGCAACAATCACCGCAGCCGCGCAGAAGGTGGTAAAATATTCCTGTATCATTTCACGCTCCAGCCATTTATACATACCCAGCGATACCGTATACATAGCCGTATCCGGCACACCGGACATGATATACGAAACGAATATGTAGTCGCACCAAGGGGCTATAAAGCTGGTCAGCGCCGTATAGATGATGGTGGGCTTACTCAGCGGCAGAATGATCTTGAAGAACACCTGGGCGCGGCTGGCGCCATCCAATCGGGCAGCGTCATCCAGATTGGCAGGGATCGTATCAAAGAAGCCCTTGGCAATATAGTAGCTCAGCGCAGCGCCGGCGGAGTAAACAATGATCAGGCTCAAAAGAGACTGGAAATTGTTGGGCATCAGCACCTTCAGCAAAAAATACACTGCAGACATACTCATAAAGCCGGGGAACATTCCCAAAATCAGCATCACATTCATCATGGGCTTGCGGGCGCCAAACTTAATGCGGCTAAAGGCATATGCCACAGAAAGAGAGAATGCGGTGGTGATAAAGCAACTGCAGACAGCTATCAGGAAGGTGTTGCCATACCAACTCAAAAATTTGGTTTCCGTAAAGAGGCGAACATAATTATCCAGCGTCCAGGTCACCGGAAAGAAGGTGGGGCTCCATGCGCCAGGCTCCGCCCGGAAGGACTGTACCAACAAGTAGGCCAGCGGCACCAGCCACAGCACGGACAGCACCGACAGCACCGTATGACCCAAGGTATTACCCACAATCCGACGAAAACGCATACCGCCGGAGAGTTTCTCAACACTATTTTTCATTGGAAACTATCCTCCTCTTGCACAGCCGAGGATTTGTTATAAACCATCAGCGAAAGTGTGGCGGAAATCACAAACACGATAATACCGATCACAGAAGCCAGCTTATAGTTTCTGTCTGCGCCCAAGGAAAGCTTATACAGCCAGGTGATCAAAAGATCGGTTCCCTTGGCGCCGTCGGTATAAAGCAGCAGGTCGCCGGGACCGCCGCCGCTAAGCAGATAGATCACATTAAAGTTATTGATATTGCCAATAAAGGATGTGATCAGGTAAGGACCGGTCACAAACAGCATATACGGCAATGTGATCTTCACGAATGTATGGAACGGACTGGCGCCATCCATCTTTGCCGACTCATACAGATCAGCCGGAATATTCATCAGAATACCGCTGCACATCAGCATACTGTACGGAATACCCACCCACATATTGACAATGACAATGGCAATACGGGTAGTAGTGATATCCAGGCCGAATTGCATCTTATATCCAAATACCGACTGTATAAACTGGGTAATGATACCACCGTCTACATCCAGCATTTTGGACATGATCAGCAGTGATACAAACTGCGGCACCGCAATGGTGGATACAAACATGGTACGGAACAGCTTTTTGCACCGGATGCCCTTTTTATTGATCAAAATTGCCAGCAGCATGCCAAGGAAGTAGTTGCTGAAGGTAGCCAGCACAGCCCATATCAGCGTCCAGCCCAATACGCGCCAGAAGGTATTGCCCAGTTTGGATTCCATAGAAAACAGCTCGACAAAATTCTTAAATCCCACCCATTGGAACAAATGCTCCGGCACCTCATGGTTGGCATCATAATTGGTAAACGCAATAAAGATCATGGTCACCAACGGGACAATGGTAAACATAAACAGTCCCAGCATGGGAAGCGACAACAGCGTAATATGGAATCGGTCATCTGACAAGCGGCCCAAATCCCGGGCGAAATTATCCGGCTTGATTCCCTGCTTTTTGTTTTTTTCCAATTTGGCGCCTTCCCGGATGGAGATGAAATACACGATGATAAAGAACAGCACCACAAACAAAGTCAGAATACCGTAAAGCAGGATCAAGAAAGAATTATCGCCTTCGATCTTGGGATATTCGCCCAAATTATCGTCCCACACATCGGATACATGGGTCTCTGTGCGACCGATATTGCCGCCGGTAAAGAAGTTTTCAAAACACATCACCAGGAAATGGCCGCCAAAAGCGACCATATAACCGATGAAAAGCAGCTCCAGCGCCAAATAAATGAGGCCACGAATGATCTGGCCATGGGCGATATGGCTTAAGCCAAGGACAAAATAGGATGCCTTGGTAGCCAGGTCACCGTGCCACCAATCTACACCGATCTGCTTTAGGGTGTCGATACAGGTACGGGTGATCCGCAAAAAGCCCCGGCCCAACGCCACCCAGAATCCACAAAAGCCCCTTCCGAAACCAACCGCTGCATCTTTACATTTATGCAGAAAACGTTTTCCCGGGGACATCAAATAGTAATCAGAATTCACAATAAGCCTCCTTCAATGATTTGGCTTTTCATGAAAAGGTGGGTAAGGGCAATCCCCTACCCACCTTCCATGGATTATTCAGCTTTCTTGCGGATCTGGTTGCACAACGCATCCAGATATTCCTGCAACATGGCATCGGTAACCTCAGTACCGTTTTCCTTAGCGGTAATAATGGGGGTTATCAAAGAACCCATTGGAGTCCAATACTGGGAAGGAACGCCCTTCTGGGTGCGGTTGAAGGCAGCCTGCTGGAAGATGGTGTTGATAACGGGATCGTTAACAATCTTTTCCAGCTTCATCGCATTGATGTTGGTAGGACCAAAGCCACGGGTCTCATAACGAAGGATCTGGTTCTGTTCGTTGGTCAGCCACTGTGCCAGCTTATGAGCCTCGCCCTTATTCTTGGAGTAGCCATTGACACCAATAAGCTTATAGCCAAAGTAACCGCTGAGCTGGATTTGCTGGCCGCCGATGTTGGCCGTGGGCAGAACGCAAACACCCATGTTGTCTCCCAGCTGTTCCTGGATCTTTTCCTTATTCCAAATGCCGGTGATCGCCGCAGCAATGGTGGTCTTGCCTTCTGCGTTGGGGGTAAAGCCTGCGATGATCTTGGAATCATCCGTGGTGGCAACCAGGCCATCACGCTGCAGATAAGCGCGCAGGGACTTCATGACCTCCATACCTGCAGGATCATCATAGTTGATCTCTACGGATTCTTCCACCATATTCTCGTTGTAAGTAACATTGTACTTCAGTTCGGGATTGGAGAAGAAGAAACTGGACAGATACCAACCGTCATCATTCAGCTTGAAGTGGACAGTCTTGCCGGCAGCCTCAGCCACATCCAGCATACGGTCCAGGCTGGTCAGATCCTCGGGGTTGGTGAAAACAGACTTATCGTAGTAAACGAAATAGCAGTTGTCACCGGTGCTGGGATAAGCCATCAGCTGATCCACACCGTTTACGGTAATGGTAGCGGCATCAATGGAATCAGCGGTATTGGCTGCCTTCACTTCGGTCTCGATATTGCCGCCGATACGGGCCAGGGCGCCGCCGGCATACAGACGGTTGATCTGGTCGGAGGGGAAGCTGTAGATGTCGGGGCCGGAGGTGACGTCATTCAGGATCTTATCTGCGGCATCGTTCTCGCCCTGCACACCGAACAGGAACTTATAAGTATTCTGGGGGTTTGCAGCAGCATAAGCGTTGCACATCGCCTTCAGCATATCCTGATCCTGCTCAGCGCCCCAAATGGTCAAGGTATACTTCTGACCACCACCCTGCTGTTGCTGATTACCGGTAGTGGGATCATTGGCAGAACCGCAAGCTACCATGGAGCCGATCATCAGCAGCGCCAGCATAGCGGCCATAATCTTCTTCATATTCTTCATAGTACAAACTCCTTTTCAAGAATAACGGGGGGTCGGGCGCAGGCCCCACCCCCCGTAGCATTTCTTACGCGATAGGATCTTCCAAACGGACGGTGACCTCACCGGTAGCGATATCCAGCGCAATGATGTAATTGCCAGCTTCCAGATAGAAGTTATCGCCGCCATTGGCTTCGTCGGAGTACCAGGTCAGAATGCCCAGCTCACAGCCATAAACAACCTTAACAGCCATAACACCGGGCTTACCCTGTGCAACCATCCAGTTGTAGTCGTTCATGTCGGTAACATCGTAAGCAGTGAATTCCACAGTAGCAAGACCGTTTTCCACGATCATAGCAGGCGTCACACCCAGCTTAACGCAGAAGTTGACAGCATTGCCGTCGGCATCCTTAAAGGTACCAACAACATAATACTCCAGCTTTTCGAAGATAACTTCATTGGTCTCAACGATGTACTTGAAGGCGTAGGTGGTTTCCTCTTCCAGGATAATGTTCTCGCCGCCGATGCCGTAGTAAGCGCCGTCAACCATGTTATAAACCTTCACAGCAGCCTTGGCGCCTTCGGGCAGCCAATCAGCCCACATCTCAGCGGTAACAGTCAGGAAACCGGTCCAGTAGCTGCCGTCTTCAGACTTGTTCATCTGAACGCCGGTGCCATCGGTAGCCCACTCATTGTTGGTGCCGATGATCTGCATGTTGTGAGTCTCTTCCTGAGCTTCCAGCTTCTCAACCAGCTTCCAATCGATGGTGTTGTAGCCCATGTTGGAAGGATAGGTGGTCAGGGTGAACTCGTACTTGCCGTCCTGGCCGTCTGCCAGAATGATGTTCCAAACATAGCTTTCCTTGTCGTACTCGTCGCCACCGATGAATACAACATTGCCGTCGGCATCCTTAACCTCTGCGTACTTCTTGTCAGCAGCAGTGTACTCTGTGTTGTTATTGGGGTTGATGCCGTCAGCATATTCGCAACCGGGGATATAGCCGATGCCCTGCTGGCCATTCCAGTCGCCGCCGAAGCAGATCTGGAAACGGTCGCCAGCATACATGGTGATGGTGATCTTGTAAACATTGGCATTGGTAACGCTGGTGTCCTTGGTCATCATCAGGTTAGCCTGGCTGTTGGCATGATCCCAGCCGGAGACCTTCATGTCACCGGAGCCGGAGCCGATCAGATAGTACTCGTTGGTGTCTTCCACGTAAGCATCGCTCTTGAACGCGGCGAAGATATCGGTATCTTCGTTGATCACGGTCTCGAAATCAAATGCCTGGGTCAGGGAAGCTTCCTTGAACCAACCGGTAAAGGTCTTACCCTCCACAGTGGGGGTCCAGGAGGTCAGCTTAGTACCCTTCTCGACCTGCTCGGTCTTCAGCTCCTCGGAGCCGTTGTACCAGGTAACGGTAACTTTGTTGCCCTTGTCGGCAGAGGTGGTGGTGGGATTGGTGTTGTCGCCGCACGCAGCCATAACGCCCAAAGCCATCGCAAACACCAGAACCAGCGCAACGATCTTTGCAAACTTCTTCATTGTTTTTCTCCTTTTCAGTTATTCTTGTTTCCATACCCGTAGGGAATGGAAACGGAGACAGATCTGTCTCCGTTTTTCATGTTGTATTATACTCTTCCTGGAAACAAATGTCAATACTTCCAAAAAATATTATTCATCAATTCTACATATTTCTTTCATCTTTTATCCATTTCTACAACCACTACAGTATTGGAAATAACAAAAAGGACGTCCGAAGACGTCCTTTTCGTGATCAATTTACATAGACCAAAATACCGCGGGCAGGTATCTGCACTTCTCCACTGTCCACCCGAATAGTCTGACTGCCGGCCTGGGTATCGGTGGCGATCAGCTTCCATTCACCGTCCAGCGTAAAGGTATCGGTTTGCTCCGTGGGATTGATGACCACCTTGGCAAAGCCGCCCATGTGGTTATCAAAGGTTACCACCATTCCGCCGCCGGGCAGGTCTTTGAAAGACACCGCCACACCGGACTGGGCAGTAAACAGGGATACGGATTTACGCATAGCAATCAAACCCTGGTAGTAGCACATCATTTCATATTCAATGCTGCCGGGAACCAGCACTTCCCAATCGATATTGTTGATCTCATCGCTGGACTTGTAAGAATTCTCATCAAAGCCGCCGTCTGCCTTGGGTTTGGAGCGAAGCATCTCTTCACCGGCCTGCCAGAAAGGCGTACCATGGGAGATCATTACAATCGCCGCGCCCAAACGGTTCATAGCCAAACGTTCTTCCACCGTATTATCGGGATTGGATAGGGCAAGTTTATCCCACAGCGTATTGTTATCATGGGCACTCATGTAATTGATAACGCCATTCTTGCTGACACGCCAGCCCACACCGGCATTCAAGCCGCCACCGGCAATGCCAAACTTCACCTGCAGCGCAGCGCCCTTGAAATTACCGTTGATATAACCCTTGGAGGTCGTTTGGAACACGCTGCCCTTCAGACCATCGCGAATAGCATCGTTAAACACCGCCACAGCGCCGGCAGCGCCTTCGGAAGGCTTGATATTATCAATGTTGGTCTGGTTTGCCTGAGCGGAACCGTCAATGGTGGAGCCCATAGTCCAGCCTTCGCCGTAGATCAGCGCGTCGGGATTAATGGCATGGACAGCCTGCTCGATCTGACGCATGGTCTCCAGATCATGCAGACCCATCAGGTCAAAACGGAAACCGTCCAGCTTGTACTCTTCGGCCCAGTAGCTAACGCTGTCCACCATGAACTTGCGGTACATATAGCGCTCGGAAGCAGTATCGTTGCCGCATCCGCTGGCGCTGGAATTGGCGCCGCTGGCAGTATAGCGGTAGTAGTAATACGGCACGATGCGGTTCAGCGAACTATTGGCATCGTAGGTGTGATTGTATACCACATCCATCACCACACCGATACCCGCCTCATGCAACGCCTGGACCATCTGCTTGTATTCATTGACACGCACAGCGCCATCGTAGGGATTGGTGGCGTAGCTGCCTTCGGGAACATTATAGTTTTTGGGATCGTAACCCCAGTTAAACTGGCTGTCCGGATTGGCTTCATCTACGGTAGCATAGTCATACACCGGCAGAAGATGAACATGGGTAATACCCAAATTCACCAGATAATCCACACCAATGCTGACACCGGCGCTATTGGTCAGACCCCGTTCTGTAAATGCCAAATACTTACCCTTATACTGAGACGATACGATTTTATTGGAGAAATCCCGGACATGGACCTCCCAAATCACAGCCTGGGTGTAGGTGTCGGTGCCGGCAGTGTAAGGCGCATCCCAATTGACCGGGTCCGTGGAATCCAAATCGATAACCATGCTGCGGTCACCGTTGAGACCGGCAGACTTTGCATAGGGGTCGGTAGCCTCCTGGGTACCAGCAGCCGTGGTAACGCTGTAGGTATAGTAAGTGCCATGGCCGCAGGGCTCGGTATGCTCCCACACGCCCTTTTCGCCTCTGACCATCTCCACGGTTTTGTAAGCAGAACCACCGTTTCCAGCCTCAAACAGGTTCAATACCACTTTGGAAGCCGTAGGTGCCCACACCTTAAAGGTTGTATTATCCCCGCGGATCACAGGTCCAAGGTCATCGCCATCATAGGTATAATTGTCAATGAATTCCTGGCTGTCAAATACACGGGTGGGCATGACGGCCTTTCTGCCATAGCCTTCGATCTCGATCTCATAGATCTTGGTAATATCCAATTTTTCTTCCACCTTGATATTGGCGGTGGTAGATGCAACATTCATATTGGTCACACTGGAAATAGGAACCTCACGATCGCCATCGTAAAGTTTGATCTGGTCCAAAGTTGTCAGTGTCACCTTGGGGGTCAGGCTGTACTGGATGGTGTTAAAATCAATCATGCCAGCCAGGGTAAACTTTTTGATCTCGACCAATGTTTTGCCTCCGTCGTCACTGGAATACTGGGCCGCCTGGCCTTCCTTCAGGTAAATGAAAGTCTCCTCTCCTTCCAGCACCGCAAAACGGTCCTCCTGCCAATCCTTAGTCGCATTGCCCCAGGCATTTCCGCCGGGTTCGGAACAATCCTTACGGACGATAAAACCCACCTGCTCGATACCCTCAGGTACATTGATCACGGCTTTGCCGCCGTAGCTGCATTCATGCATAAGATAGCCACTGCCTTCCTTGCCGTCCCACCATACCCAAACATCACAGTTGGACAGATCTCCCAGATAATTCCAATAGAAGGTGATCTGATTGTATCCCTCTTCCTTGGGCAGTGTGTACTCGTCATCGGGGTTTCCCTGACTGCCGGAAGGCGCCGTAGAGGGGTCCGTCGTGTGGGTAGTAGTCGGCTGCACCTGACCGCAACCGGACAGAAGCAGCATAATTACTGCCAGAACCCATGCGAAAGAACGCTGAAATAATGTTTTCATAACTCTCTCCTTTATGTTTATTTAATAAAAATAGTAGAAAACCGATATTTACCGCTATTCTCTGCTACCTGTTCAGGTTTCCGCTGCCAACTGCCGCAGTTTCTGCCGAATGGAAAGCAGATCATCAAAGGTTTCCGGCCGTTTGGAAACATCCCGCAGCAACGCAGCGGGATGGTAGATCGCTGTCATCCACACGCCATTCTTTTCCGTCCAGGTGCCGTGCTCTTTGGTAATGCGGTAATCCTCCCTGATAACCCGTTTAGCCGCGATTCTGCCCAGACAAACGATGATCTTTGGCCGGATCAGCGCCACTTGATTACGCAGATAACCAATACACGCATCCTGTTCGGTCTCCAATGGATCGCGGTTGTGCGGCGGGCGGCATTTTACGATATTGGCAATATAGCAATTGGTACGGTCGATATCAATGATGGACAGCATATCATCCAGGAATTTCCCTGCTGCGCCCACAAAAGGGATCCCCTGCAGATCTTCCTGCTCCCCCGGTCCTTCGCCAATGAACAGGATATCCGCAGTTTCGTTTCCCACACCGAACACCACATTGTGTCTGGTGTCACACAGCGCGCATCTTGTGCAGTCTGCGCAGGTTTTTTTCAGTTCTTCCCAATGCAGCATACTTAACGACCTCTCTTCCGCTTTCTGGCTCGTTTCAGCTGCATTCGCCGGACATGCCGGTTTTTCACAGCTCTGACGATCAGCTTAATCAGCAAAACCAACACGACTATACCGGCCAAAGCAATGCCGCCCCACAGTAGCAGTTGGTCCCATTGTTCCTCCAATTGCTTCGGTGTACTGCTTACCCGATCCGATATCTCCGTCAGCGGCTCCTGCAAATCCGCGGGATTCATAGCGATCAGGTCGCAATTTGCCAAAACCAGGCCGCCATAACTGATCTGCAGCACCCCCAGCTTATCCCTGGCCGCTATGGGAGCCTGCAGTCCCGCCGCATCTACAACATTGTGGTAGACCACTGCATCTTTATCATAGTCGGCCGGCAGCAGCACCCACACATCCTCTGCCGGTTGCAGCACCACATCATTGCGTCCGTTTTTGACCGCATACTGATACAGCGCCTGGTTTTGATCCACCACCTGCCGCACGGTATAACTATTAAACACAAAATTCATCAGTTTTTTGGTTTCCACAAAATTTCCAAAACTGGTTACAACCAGGCCATCCTCAGAGATCTCCGCCTGCGCGCTCATAACCACCAGCAAATATCTGGAATTGCCAACCTGCGCCGTACAAATCATGCTTCTGTCCGCACTGGTGGCCGCCGCCGGCTTGCCGCCGGTAACGCGGTAATCAAAATATTGATTCATATATTCATCACTCATCATGTAGTTGGTGGTGATAAAATAGCGAGGAGCGGACAGATTGGTGGCTGCCATGGTAAAATTGTTCAAAGCGAACATTTCTGCAAATGTTTCATTTTCCAATGCCGCTTCAGCTATGATGGCCAGATCCCGGGCCGTAGAATATTGATTCTCGTCCTTTAGTCCATGGACATTGGTGAAATTGGAATCTGTGCAACCCAATTCAGCGGCGCGCTCATTCATCAGGACCACAAAATCCTTTTGAGACCCGGCGATATGCGCGGCCATGACAGCCGCCGCATCGTTGGCAGAGGCCACCATGACGCACAGCAGCAGATCTCTTAACGGAACCTGCTCGCCCGCCTTCAATCCCGCAGACACCGCGCCCCAGGCAATGGTATCCAGGGTGCTTCGGTACACCGTTACCATATCATCCAGATTACCCCGCTCCAGTACGATCAAAGCCGTCAGCAGTTTGACCATACCGGTCGGGTTGATCCGCATATCGGGATTCCAGGTATAAAGCAATGTATCGGTATTCAGTTCATAGGCGATGACCGCCTGGGCTGTATCCAGCAATTTCTCTGAACCTGCCAAAGGCACAGCTGCATGCATACTGTGACTGCCGGAAGCTACAGAAGGATCCGTCTCTGTCGCCATACCGGTCACAGGCACGGAAAATAGCAGTAACAACGCAAAAACAAAGGAGAAAATCCGCTTTTTTTTCATAAATTACCCTCTAAAATATAACACCGGACTTGTCCGATGGAAGAAAATCGTGTATAATGGTTGCAGATAAAAGCATTATAACAGTTTTTTCCTGCTTAGTCAATGAAAGAGGCGGTGACAAAACCATGAAAAAATCGGCAATTTTTATATTACTCACCCTGACGCTGGTGTTTATCGCCTTTGTATCCGGTGTGTATGTGGGCAGAAATCATTTGCAGGGCGGCATTTCTTTAGACATTACCACCGCCCCTACCTCCACTTCTCCAACCAACGCCGGCAACCCAGGCGGCGCCACGCAATCCACTTCTCCTTCCGCGACAACCACGGAACCCCAAGTACCCACATCCAGCAAACCCATATACCCCATCAATATCAATACTGCCACTGCCAAAGAACTGGACCTTTTGCCGGACATCGGCCCAAGCCGCGCCAAAGCCATTATTGACTATCGCACTGAGTACGGGCCATTTACCAGTGTGGATGATCTGCTTTATGTAAGCGGTATCGGCGAAAAGATCCTGGCAAAGATCCGACCATACATCACCGTTTAGGAGGTTACCATGAAAATTCTTGTTGTTGACGACGAAGTCCTGCTTGTAAAGGGCATCCGTTTTAATTTACAAAATGAAGGCTATGATGTGATCACCGGCTGCAACGGCCTGGATGCCGTTCGGCTGGCCAGAGATCCGGAAGTTGCTCTTGTGGTGCTGGATGTTATGATGCCGGAAATGGATGGCCTGACCGCCTGCTCCAAGATCCGGGAATTCTCCAACGTGCCGATTATTCTGCTGACCGCCAAAGCCGATGATATGGACAAGCTGATCGGCTTTGATCACGGCGCAGACGATTACCTCACCAAGCCGTTTAACATTTTGGAACTGAAAGCCCGTATCAAGGCCCTGTTGCGACGCAGCGCCATTTCCGGGCAGACCGTAGGCAATCTGCTGACCATCGGCCCCATCTCTCTGGATATGGATTCCCGAAACGCCTATGTGTCCGGCCGTTTGGCAGAACTGACCGCCAAGGAATTTGATGTCATCGAATTCTTAATGCGCAATCCCAACCGCGTTTATTCCCGCGAAACGCTGTTGGATACCATATGGTCTTATGAATATCGCAGCGATATTCGCACGGTGGATGTCCACATCCGCCGTCTGCGGGAAAAACTGGAAGAAAATCCTGCACAACCTAACTATATTATGACGAAGTGGGGCGTTGGTTATTACTTCAAAAAATAATCGGCCGAAATTTCGGCCTTACGGCAGCACACAGCTGCGCTTTGCACTGACATTTGTCGTGATCACCGGCGCCGTGCTGCTGTTTCTGAACATATATTGCTCCGCATTCAGCCAACGGTTGTTTTACGAGAGCAAGCAGCGTTCCATGGTGGAAAAAGCCCAGTTGGTCGCCAATGAGATCGGCAGTTTGGAAGTCATGACTCCTTCGGGTATTGATGCGTCTATCAAAAAGGTCAGCCAACTTTCCGTGAGCCGTTTGATCGTCACCGATCAGGACGGCAGTATCATTTATGACTCCAATCCGGATGCCGTCACCGAGCCGCAAATGCTGGACCAGGCCAACGAAGCCATGCAGGGTTATCGTCTGTTTAACTGGCATTATCACAACGGCGTGATGCGCTCGGAAGCGGCCGTGCCCATTGTCAGTTACAATGTGTTCTCCGGTTGTGTCTATATTCTGGAGACCGATGCCGAGATGGGCCATCTGCTGCAGACTTTGATGGACGCGATTTTCACCGTTACGCTGCTGTTGGAAGTTGGTCTGCTGATATTTGCCGTGATTTACGCCTACCAGTTTTCCCGGCGGCTGCGAAAGATCATGGCTTCCATGGATATCATTCAGGACGGAAACTATGATCATAAAGTGCGTCTGGGCGGCCATGATGAGCTTTCCATTTTGGGCGACGAGTTCAACGACCTGACGGAACGGCTAAAAATCTCCGAAAACAAACGGCGTCAGTTCGTTTCCGATGCCTCACACGAGCTCAAAACGCCCCTGGCTTCCATCAAGCTGCTGTCGGACTCCATTTTGCAGTATGATATGGACCAGGAAACGGTGCGGGAATTTGTCAGCGATATCGGCAACGAAGCCGACCGGCTGACCCGTATGACCACCAAACTGCTGGCATTGACCAAAGGCGAACGCAGCAACGATTTGGCTGACGCAGAGATCATCTATATGGCCCCCACCCTGCAGCGGGTGGCCAAGATGCTTTCCTCCCTGGCTTCGGAAAACAACGTAACCATCGAAACCGACCTTGCCACCGACTCCCAGGTGCTGATCCAGGAAGACGATTTGTATCAGATCGCCTTTAATCTGGCAGAAAACGGCATCAAATACAATGTTCCCGGGGGAAAGCTCAGCATTTCCCTGCACCGGCAGGAGGACAATGCCATTCTCCGTGTCAGTGACACCGGCATGGGCATACCGCCGGAGGCCATCGGTCATGTATTCGAACGTTTTTATCGAGTGGATAAGGCCCGATCCCGGCAATCCGGCGGCAGCGGTTTGGGTCTGGCCATCGTTCGCAGCATTGTGGAACGGAATAACGGACAGATCCATCTGCAAAGCACCTTGGGAAAAGGCACGGTTTTTACCGTGGAATTCCCCCTATTTGATATCGACAGTGAGGAGAATATATAATTTATGAAACTGATTTCCTGGAATGTAAACGGTTTGCGAGCCTGCATGGGAAAAGGATTTATGGACCATTTTCATGCGCTGGATGCCGACTTTTTCTGCCTGCAGGAGACCAAGCTCCAGGCCGGTCAGATCACCATGGACCTGCCAGCCTACCACGAATACTGGAACTATGCCGAGAAGAAAGGCTATTCCGGCACCGCTGTTTTCTCTAAGGCGGCGGCTTTGTCCGCAACCTATGGCATAGGCATCCCGGAGCATGACACGGAAGGCCGGGTCATCACCCTGGAATACGAGGATTTTTACCTTGTCACCTGCTATACGCCCAACGCACAGCGGGAGCTGACAAGACTTGCCTACCGCATGGAGTGGGAGGATGCTTTTCTTTCCTACCTGAAAGGGCTGGATGAAAAGAAACCCGTGATTCTCTGCGGCGATCTGAATGTTGCCCACCAACCCATCGACTTGAAGAACCCCGGCGCCAATAAGCGCAACGCCGGCTTTACCGATGAAGAGCGAAACGCCTTTTCCCGATTGCTTGAAAACGGCTTTGTGGATTCCTTCCGCTACCTCTACCCTGACAAGACCGGCGCTTACAGCTGGTGGAGCTATATGTTCAACGCCCGGGCCAACAACGCAGGCTGGCGTATTGACTATTTTGTGGTATCTGCCCGTCTGGCAGAGAAGATCCGGGAGGCAACCATCCACCCGGATGTGATGGGTTCTGACCATTGTCCGGTGGGATTGGATATATCTCTCTAAGAAGGAGATGCGCTGAATGAAAACCACAAAGATCGTTATATTCAGCGTGATTGGCGGTGTTATTGCATTGCTGGCATGTGTCAGTTTACTTGTGTTCTTTTTGATGCGTTCCGGCCTTACCCAGCAAATTGAAGACATGAACGGCCCAGAGGACACTTCCCTGGCCAGTATCACCTTTGAGGAATTGGTATCCTCCAAGAGCCATTATGTAGGAACACATTTCTACCACTCCGAAGATGGCGGCCAAACCCAGGTTGACAACATTTTCGAAGATGTGGACTATGACAGATGCAGCATACGATGCAAGCAGATCAGTGGTATTTACATTCTGCATGCCACCAAAACCGACGCAAATTCCATGACACTTACTGTTGACTCCACCTGCACCACCGGTAATATGGAGATCATCATTACCATTGACGGTGAATACTACCAGCATGTGACCACAGGTAGTCAGCAAACCATTTCCCTGGATGATATTGCCGGCAAGTTGGTCCTCGTTAAAGTAGGCGCGGAAAGCGCGGAAATACAAGTTGCAGCGGAAAGGGTCATTCCTTAAAGAAAACCCATTTCTTCGGAAAAAACAGTTGACATTTCCTGCATTTACCGCTATAATACACTGGCTTGCTAGTGTAGCACAGTCGGTAGTGCATCTCACTCGTAATGAGAAGGTCGCCTGTTCGAGTCAGGTCACTAGCTCCAAAAGCCACTTGCGAAAGCAAGTGGCTTTTCTGATACTGGGAGGTATTTCATGAAACTATTACTGCAAGTGTTCCTCACTTTTGCAAAGGTGGGTGTTATGACCTTCGGCGGCGGTTATGCCATGCTGCCCATTCTCCAGCGGGAAATCGTGGACAACAATGGCTGGGCCACGGAAGAAGAACTGATGGACTACTTTGCCATCGGCCAGTGTACCCCCGGTGTGATAGCTGTTAACACAGCAACTTTCATTGGTCAAAAGCTGAAAGGCACATGGGGCGCCATTTTTGCCACCTTGGGTGTTGTGTTCCCCTCTTTGGTGATCATCAGTTTGCTGGCCGGCGTGATCGAAGCATTCTCCCATTTGGTTTGGGTGCAGAACGCCTTCGGCGGCATCCGGGTCTGCGTGTGCATACTGATCGCCAACGCCGTTGTGAAGTTGTTTAAAAAGGCTGTAGTGGATATTCCCACAATGATCATCTTTCTGGCGGTAGCCTTAGGCAGCATTTTCCTGTCGATCAGCCCTGTGATTTTTGTACTGCTGGCTGCTGGAGCCGGTATTATCCTCAAGGCGATCGGAGGTAAAAAAGCATGATCTATCTACAGCTTTTCTGGGAGTTTTTCAAGACCGGCCTTTTCGCCGTAGGCGGCGGCATGGCCACCATCCCCTTTTTGTATGATCTTTCTGACAAGACCGGCTGGTTCAGTCACAATGACCTGGCCAACATGATCGCTGTCGGCGAATCCACCCCCGGCCCCATCGGCGTAAACATGGCCACCTATGTGGGTTTCGTCACCGGCATGCAGGACGCCGGGATTCCCACCGCCATTTTGGGCGCTGTCGTCGCCACTTTGGGACTGGTTACCCCCTGTTTGATCATTATTCTCATTATCGCAGCTATACTGAAAAGCTTCCGAAACAACAAATATGTGAATAACGCCTTCTACGGTCTGCGCCCCGCCTCCACCGGCCTGATTGCAGCGGCCGGTATCACGGTCGTGGCTGCCAATCTCTTTTTCTCAGATGTTTGGAGCCGGGGCAACTTCCTGGGCGCTTTTAACTGGAAGGGCATTGCGCTGGCCGCAGTGCTGTGGGTACTGACCAATGTGGTAAAGAAAACCAAAAAATGGCATCCCATCGTATTTATCGGCATTTCCGCCCTGGTGGGCATAGTGTTTCAAATGGGATAAAGAAACGGCAACCTCTTTTTCGAGGTTGCCGTTTGTGAATTAAAGACCAAGTTCCTCGCCTACCAGTATGAATTTAATACGGCCCACAGGGCGGCAATGGCGGGTAATGAGGATCTGGTTGCAAATGCAGGTCTGGCTCTTGCAATCGGCACAGGTGCCGGTAACGGTGCAGGGATTTGGCAGTTGGAAGCGTTGCTGATTCATGGGAGCAGCTACGGTGCGCGCCCGGGTAATTGCGGCATCCAGGGTGTCTTCCACCTTGTTCATACCGGCGATCACGATCACTTCCTTGGGGCCATAGACGATGGCGGCGACACGATTTCCGTTGCCGTCGATATTTACCATTTGACCATCCATGGAGATGGCATTAGCGCCGGTGATAAACACATCAGTAAGCAGGCATCGGCGCATAGCTTCTTCCCGCTCTTCCGGCGTACGGCAGGTGTCCCGGTCAATGGGCTGGTACTCCCCTGCCCGGACCGCATCCATCAGGCCGATCTGCTGGGCGCTGAGGGCACCGCCCCAGCCTACGGATGCGCCTGCCGGGATCAAAGACACAGCCTTTTCCAACGCCTGCTCTCTATTTTCACAGTAATAGGCATCAAAGTGCCGATTTTTTAAATTGTTTACCAGGATTTCGCCCCGTTTGGCGAAATATAGTTTTTGCATATCGGTCATAGTGATTCCTCTTTTAGAAAACAGCGGGATCGCTTGGATCCCGCTGCTTGTATGTATTTAAATACCCAGTTCCTTCTCGAAGGCGGCGATCTTCAGGCACAGGCAGAACACGGCCATAGCCTGCTCCAGCTCAGCCACGGGAGGCAGGCTGGGAGCGATACGGATGTTGGTATCCATAGGATCGATGCCATAGGGATAGGTAGCGCCGGCATCGGTCATCACGACGCCTGCTTCCTTTGCCAGGGCCAGAGCGCGCTTGGCAGTACCGGGCATGGTGTTCAAAGACACGAAGTAGCCGCCCTTAGGCTTATTCCACTGGGCAAAGCCCAGAGGCGCGATCTCACGATCCAGCACTTCCAGAACCATCCGGAACTTGGGAGCCATCAGGGTTGCGTGGCGCTTCATGATCTCCAGCGTACCTTCCTTATTCTTCAGGTACTTGACATGACGCAGCTGGTTCACCTTGTCGTAGGAAATCAGCTGAACGCCCAGCAGCTTTTCCATATACTTGATGTTCTCAGCAGAAGATGCCATCACGGAGATGCCGGCGCCGGGGAAAGTGATCTTGGAGGTAGATGCAAACTCGAAGACCATATCGGGGTTACCAGCCTCGCGGCACAGGGTAATGATATCCTTGAAGGGTACGAACTCGCCTTCAAACTCGTGGACGCAATATGCGTTGTCCCACATGATGGTAAAGTCGGGAGCCGCAGCCTTCAGATTGGCAAAACGGGCAATGGTCTCATCAGAGTAGATGATACCCTCGGGATTGGAATACTTGGGAACACACCAGATACCCTTCACAGCGGGATCCTTCACCAGATCTTCCACCATATCCATATCGGGACCATTCTCGGTCATGGGAATGGTGATCAGCTCAAAACCGAAGGACTCGGTAATGCGGAAGTGACGGTCGTAGCCAGGTGCCGGACAAAGGAACTTCAGCTTTTCTTCCTTGCACCAGGGCTTAGGGCTATTCTTCAAGCCGTGGGTGTATGCCTTGGAGATCAGATCATACATCAGCGTCAGGCTGGCGCTGCCGCCGACAAACACCTCGTTGGTCTGACAACCCAGCACATCGGCCCAATAGGCCTTGGCGCAGGGCAGGCCACCCAGCTCGCCATAGTTGCGGGCATCCATGCCGTCGACCTTGCAATCAGCATGGTTGTCCAAAACGGTGAGAATATCGCTGACTAAATCCAGTTGTGCCGAGGAGGGCTTACCGCGGGCCATGTTCAGCTTCAGGTTTTTGGCCTTCCAGCTTTCATATTCGGCCAGAGCGGCTTCGTAAGCAGTGCGCATTGCTTCATTTGTCATGTTCATGGGCTTCAACCTCATTTCATTTTTTATGATACTGCCATTATACACATTATCTTTGGAAAAAGCAACCATAGAAAACACCTCCGAAGCGGAATTTTACTTCGGAGGTGTATGATTTATTGTATGTCCATCAAGGGATCCAAATACTGCGCTCTGCGCTTGGCGCAGGCATCTGCATAACCGGCATCGGCGCCGCTGTGGATCTCCTGCAAATATTTGTGATGATTACGGAATATTTTTTCATCACCCCGGGCCAGCATCATCACACCGATGGAAGAACAATGGTCCGCTACACGTTCCAGATGCGTCAAAGATTCCATAAACACCAGACCGGAGCTGATGGAACAGGTACCGTTCTTCAGCCGCTTCGTATGCCGGTCTTTCAGGATCATCACCATGTCGTCGATGGTTTCCTCCAAAGGCTCGATCCGCTTAGCCATTTCATTGTCGTTGGACTCAAAGGCGTTGACGGTCACATCCAGAATCTCATATACGGCAGCGCACAGCAGCGACAGTTCTCTTTTAGCGCTGTCGGAGAACGTGGTTTTCTCCGTTTCCATCTGCTGCGCCAGCTCCAGCAAATTGGTGCCATAGTCGCCAACACGTTCAAAACTGGGCACGGTCTGCAACAGCATATCCACCTGACGGTCGTCCGCCTCGGTCTCCACCGCCTTGGATAGTCCAATGAGGAACCGGTCGGAACGGTCCGCAAACCGATCCAAGGAATCTTCGTTGGCATTGATCTGTTCTATATCAGCCTTGGCATTGCCCAACAGCTTTTCACTGCAGGCCTTGAAATTATCCTTCGCAACATGACCCATAGCCGCCACAGCCTTGGTAGCCTCTACCACTGCCAAAGCCGGGGAGATATAAAGCTTCTCGCTAAGGGTATGCAGCTCCGGATGCCGATGCACACGACCAGGCTTGTCCTTTACCACTATAATAGACAGCTTAACCAGTTGATTGGTAAAGGGCAAAAGCAAAATCGCTGTGAAGAAATTAAACGCGCTCTGGAAAAAAGCAATCACCGTGCTGGTGGCCCTCATCGTCCAGAAGCCTTCGCCAAACACATTCAGAGATTGCATCACGCTTAGAATGATCATAAATACCAGTGTACCAGTACAATTAAACACCACATGCACTACACCGGTACGCTTAGAGTCCCGGCTGCCACCGCCGACAAAGCAATAAAACGCCGTCACAATGGTGGTACCGATATTGATACCCATGACGATGGGGTACATACCGGCAAAATCCATCGCGCCGGTAGCGGACAGCGATTGGAGCATAGCCACCGTAGCTGACGAACTTTGTACAATCACCGTAATGACCATACCTGCCAAAATGCCCAGCACCGGCACATCAGAAAGGCTGGAAAGCAATTCCAGGAATGCCGGGGATTCGGCAAACCCCTTCACGGCGCCGGTCATATTCATCAGGCCCACAAACAGAATACCAAAGCCCATGCAAATGTCGCCGATATTCTTGGACTTATGACTCTTAACAAACATAATCAGCACAATACCGATCA
Source organism: Oscillospiraceae bacterium (assembly GCA_015068155.1). GTDB lineage: Bacteria > Bacillota > Clostridia > Oscillospirales > Oscillospiraceae > Faecousia. Next base: position 23,886 of record SVLC01000006.1, read on the forward strand.
GCAACGCAATGGGCGCCAGAGTATCCGTATCAAACAACCACAGAAGCCAATTGTCGCCGCCGTTCTTCACAAAAGCCAATGCGGTAATCCACGCCGTTACTGTGGTGCCGATGTTGGCGCCCATAACAATGGACACCGCCTGCTTCAATGTCAGCACGCCGGCGCCGATCAAGGCAACCGCCAAAACGATGGTTGCGGTAGAGCTTTGAATAACCGCCGTAACCACCATACCGATCAAAGCTCCGAGAACCACATTTCCCGTCAGTTTACCAAGAACCCGTTTAAGGGCCTCGCCGGAGCTGTTTTTCAGGCCATCGCCCATAACCTCGATACCATACAGGAACATGGCCAAACCACCCAGCATGGTTACGATCGCACTTACAATTTGCATAAAAAACGCCTCGTTTCTATGTCTATGTCACACTGGTTTTCATTATACGGCAAATTTCGACAAATGTATAGACACAATTTAGAAAAATTTTCCGAAATTATCAGATCATTTTTCGTAAATTATTACTTTCCTGTGGAGCCAAAGCCACCGGTATCACGGACCGTATCGGACAGTTCCTCCACCTCTTCGTAAGCGGGCGTCAACACCGGGGTGATCACAAACTGCGCCACCCGCTCACCGGGCTGCAAAACCTGCGGCTGATTGGAGTGGTTCAATAACACTACCCGAATCTCTCCCCGATAGTCACTGTCTACCACCCCCACTTTATTGGCAGGCGCCAATCCTCTTTTCGCACCCATGCTGCTGCGGGCATATACCAAGCCGGCACACCCCTTCGGTACCTCCAGTGCGATGCCGGTGGGAACCCAGAACACCTCGCCGGGTGCAATGGTAACTGCCGTATCCAAGCAAGCATAAAGGTCAGCGCCTGCCGCTTCCGCAGAGCCGTAGGTAGGCAGCGCCGCATTGGGATGCAATTTTTTAACGCGTATAGTCTCCATATTCTTTCGTTCCCCTTTTTATTGTTTCAAACATTTATCCAACAGGGCGTTTACCAGGGCGATATACTCCTCCTTGGCTTTCAGATAGCTGACGCCGTGGGTGGCTCCCTGCACCAAAAGCAATTCTTTTTCTCCGCCGCTGGCTTCGAAACTGCGCTTCGTCATTTCACATGGCACAAAGGTATCCGCTGTACCATGAATAAACAAAATCGGTCTGGTATTGTTTACCAATGTTTTTTCTGTATTCTTCTCCCCCAGCCAAACACCTGCCACACAGCGGGCCGTTAAGCTGGCTGCCCACAGAAAGGGCCAGGACGGAATGTGTACAATGTCCCGAAACACCTTTCCGATGATCTGCTTGGGGCTGGTATACCCGCAGTCAGCAATGAATCCCTTCACGCTGTCAGGCAATTCCATATCTGCCAGATACATCACCGTGGCCGCGCCCATGGACAATCCGCTGCACACCACCGGCAACTTCGATAAATGCTGATCATGGTAGTGTATCCAGCGCAGGATATCGCAACTTTCCAGTATACCGAAAGTGATATATTTCCCTTCACTGCGGCCGTGAGCCCGCTGGTCCGGCACCAAAATATTCAGGCCCTGTCGATGATATGCTTCAAAAGCCAACCCGAAATCTGCCAGGATACAGCTATGATAGCCGTGTACCAGCACGATGGTGCCCCGGGCATTTTCCGCTGGGATCCAGGTGGCATGCAATCGCAGCCCGTCATGGCTGTGGATATATACATCCTCAGCAGGATGCGCACGCAGCCAGGCATCGCCTGCCTGGATATGACCGTAAAACTGGCCAAAGGGCGTTTGTTTCAGCGCCTGCTCATCCATCCAATCCACCGGCTTTCCCCTGTGACACGCGGCATAAAAGGTATACGCACCCACGCCAAAACAAAATGCCACCAAAACAGCCCCCGCCACCAACGCAACGATCATTTACGATTCCTTCTTTCCAAATTTCGCAAACCATTTGAATGTCAGCGGCCAAACGATACCGGCTGTGATCACCACCAGGCAATACCGTACCGCGCGGGCGATCATTTCGTCTCCAAAAATACCGTTGAGCAGACCCTTTGTCCCCTCTTTTACCGCCAACACCACCGCCAAGCCCAGCACTGCCTTGATGATCTGCGCCCACCAAATCGCTTCGTTGGTAAAATGCAGCTTCTTTTCATCCACGATCCAGACGATCAGCAATCCAACAAAACAGCCCAAAAAGGTATAGCCATTTTTCACCGCAGATTCGTAATTGTGCGGATCCACATCTGCCGGGAACGGATACAGCTCCACATACAGCAGGTACGCAATGCCCAGCGCGGTCAGAGCGGCGAAGACCCAGGGTATATTCTTCTTCCCGTTGCCAAGCATCAGCGGCCGAAAAGCAAATACCATGATCAAAGCCATGACGCTGCCCACCAGCACATCCGCCGGAGTATGCACACCCACATACATACGGGAAAGGGGCACCAAAACCATAACAGCAATACAGATCCCGCGGATGATCTTATTCTTTTGGGTGGCAGCAATACAGCCGAAGGTTCCTACCGCGGTTTGAGAATGACCGCTGGGAAAGCTGTAGCCGGTGGCCTCCGGTATGGCATCCTCCAGGGCATGGAAATCAGGATCCCGTACCCAGGGCCTGGGAATACGGCAAGTGATCTTCAAAAACTGATTGGCCATGTTGCCAAACAATCCAACACCCATGAGATAGTAACCCTGGTATTTGTCCACGCACCAGAAAATAATTATACCGATGGCAAGGAATGCGGTCTCTTCACCCAAATGGGTGATCAGCAGCATAAATTCATTCAAAATTGGAATACGTATTTTTTCCAACAAATATAAAAGTTCCATGGTAACCTCCGCTTTTCACAGATTTGTACCATTGTAACACAGGTTTCCCCATATCGCAAGAAAAAATGCAGGGCGTTGTTACACGCCCTGCAAAAAAGATGTTGCGGATTTATTGCAGCGGTTCCACACGAAGGACCTTGCTGAGTACATAGAAGTCGCCATCGATCAATGCCGCGCGAACACGATCACGGTTACCCTCGTAGCGAATCGATTTCAGCACATTCAGTTCATATCCGTCAAAGTGCAGCAGAATATATACCGATTCATTACTGCCCCAAACATCGATGGCCAAGCCGATGAGGTTCCGTTCCCGGTCGATAAAATAGGACTTGTAATTCTCGGTGAACGAAGCGCTTTTTTCATAAGCGCAGACGGAAACAACGCCGTCCTGGGTTTGCTCGTAGATCTCGATCTTCAGATTCCGTTCTTCTCCGTAGCCTATGCCAAGCAGATATCCGTCGCCCAACTGGATCAGGCTTGTGGAAAAACCGTCAATGAGACCGGTATCGGTGTAGGTAATGTTGGAAATGTCGCTGAGATCAAAGAAATAAACCGGGTCCGTCAGGGTGATCACTTCCGCGGTGCAAACATAAGCATTGACGCCATCAAACCGGACGGAGGTAGCCTCCTCCCCTTCCGGCGCAAAGCCGATGACCGAGGCTGCTATCTGCCAATCAGACAGGTCTACGCAGTACAGATTCACATTCCGTTCTGTTACATTTGCGGTCACAGAAACATACTCGCCAAAGAAACGCTCCTGGAATCCCGTGATTGCGGTGGAGGTGACCACCCGGAGCATGCCATCGTACTGATCCATGCTGTACTGATCCTTCACACTGCCTTCCAGGGTAACGGTGCCTAAAATTTCCAGGCCATCTCCGGCATAGGACACGCCGGTGATCTCCGTCATATCGGTCTGCTTATATTCGTTATTGAATACTTCGGAATTTTTGTGGCTGTAGCCATGGGTAGCGTAGATAGTATCCCGGGATACATACAGCTCATTGGAATAGCTCAGCAAGGCTGTTGCGCCCTTCACATCCAGGCTTTTGCCGTCTATCTTACACAATACCGTATACCGGCTACTGCTCACCTGGTCAGGACAAACGATATCTTCCGCCGGAATGCAGGTCATGTTCTCCGGCGTACCGTATTGGGGTACATAGGTGGCAGGATCGGAAAAGTCGATATTGGACTTTGAAACACTGTAATTATAGGCCAGCAGGATCTGGCCCTCCGCCATCCGGGCAGATACCAGGCGTCCGACAAAGTAAACTTCCTCTGTGGGGGTGATGTTGGACGGATCGGTGACATCCAAATTCACAAGCTTTGTGCAGCTTTCCATCTGCTGATCGAAAACAATCAGAATAAGGGTAACAGTATTACAATCCGGAGAGAGGAACATCTCTGCCGAAGTGGTAACATTGAAACCGTCCCCGATTTCATGCTCCGTACCCACATTGTAGCTGCCCACCAACGCAGTATCCTCGCCGGCAATTTCGTAAACCCGCAGCTCAAATCCGTACAGGTGATAAATATACCGGTCGCTGCGTTTCATCAGATCCGCCTCCACAACGCCCTGGACCTGATTATCCGTGGTTTCCACATATTCTTCCTTAGCCACGGGGGATGTTATCAACAGATCCTCCCCGGGGGCAGCACCGGGGTTTTTCACACGCCATAGATTCAAATCACATAATGCTTCGAAATTATTCTTATACTTGGGCTTTTGAAAGGTGGCCAGGTTCAATTGCTGGATCACCGCGTAATACTCGCTGTCGGCATACATGCTCACATCCGGAGGCGTGGTGTTATAGGGAATGAACAATACTGCGGACAAAACTGCCACCGCAAGGCAAATGCTTGTGGCCATGATGGCAGTCCTGCGGCGTCTGGCCTTGATTTTGGTTACATATTCATTGACGCTTTTTCTGCGTTCGTCAAATGTCTTCATGGGTAATGCCCTCCTTTTCCAGAAGTTCTTTCAAGGCGACCTTGGCCCGGGCCAAAAGATTATAAACCTGCTTGGCGGATTTCTTCATAATGCCGCAAATGTCCCCGATGGCAAACCCGTCGAAGAAACTAAGCTGCAGCACCTGTCGATAGTTCTCCGGCAGCGCCTGCATACAGCGGTACAGCGCCTCATCCCGTTCCTTGAGCACCGCATCGGATTCCGGATCCGCCGAACCCAAGACTTTTTCCACATCCTCCAGCGGCACAAAATGCCGGTGCAGACGCAGATAGTCCATGGATTTATACCGGGCGATCTTGTAAAGATAGGCCCGCATATGTCCTTCGTCCCGGAATGTTTTATTTTTCATCAATAAGATCGCTATGCTCTCCGCCGCAATATCCTCTGCCGCATGGGAATTGTGCACCAGGCTGTAGGCAAAGCGCACCAAGGCATCGGAATAGGAAATCAATATTTGATCCAAAGCGGTTTGGTCTCCCTTGGGAAAACGGCGGTAGCTACTGACACCGATTTCAGCCATTGTGATCACCTCTTCACCCTTATATCGAAAAATGGAAGGTTTTTACTCAGGAAAAATTGATATTTTTTTCATAATAATATAAATCGGCGCAGATGGCAAGGAAAAAGAGGAGCAGTCTACACTGCTCCTCTATTGCTTAGTTTGTTTTTTTGATTTCACCATCGGTGCAATACACGGTATATTCACCTGCATAGTCGCTCCACTGTAATCCTTTGAACACATTTTCCCATTGGTCCATCGTGCCGCCATAGTGGATCTTCTCTAAATTGCAACAGCCATAGAATGCATCTTCGTCAATTTTTTTCATTTTTTTCGACATGTTGATATCGGTCAAGGCAGTGCAAAAATAGAACGCCTTTGGGGAAATGTAAGTCACACTATCCGGTAGTGTTATGCTCACAAGGCCGCTGTGTTGGAACGCACTATCGCCAATTGCCTGAACCATGTTGGGGATCGTAATTTCGGTCAGCTTGCTGCAGAACTGGAACATACCCGCATTGATCACCGTAAGATTGCTGGGCAATTTTATGGTTTTCAAATCTCTGCACTGATTAAATACTGAAACACCAAGTTCTGTAATGCTATCCGGCAAACTCACAGATTGCAGGCTGTGGCAAAGGTAAAAAGCGTTATCGCCAATACTGGTAATTCCCTCATTGAAGGTAATCTCTTCCAGCTCCAAACAATGGTAGAATGCGCCGTCACCGATGGATGTTATATCTTCCGAAATATAAACACGCTTCAGCGTAGTCGAATTACGAAAACCATTGGGCAAAATACATGTTACCGGGACGCCGTTGTAGGTCGACGGAATCATAACCTCGCTTGATTGGAAATCTTCCCCAGCCATCACGCCGTAGGTACCATCCACCAATTTTACAAAACGCAGGCCCTCCGATTCTGCTCCTGCCGGAAGACACGTTACGATAAACGCATACTCCACCTTACCGTAGGCATCCACCTGGCCGTCATTTTCCCAATAGCATTTGACTACATACAGGTATGTGCCAGGCGCCAATTTCAGTTGATCACCGGTCCATTCCGGACTTTCCGCATATTTAGCATAATCACTTAACCCACGATACTGAATATCCCAACAGGTTATCTCCACCTCTGTCGGCTCCGTTGTCCACCCCATACCTACAGCCAGATAATCGGTTGTTACGCTGACGATTTGATAATCGGAGTTTGGGTCAAACAGCGATTGCATATCTTTCTGCATGGGATGATCTTTCACCTGATACACTTCGCCGTAGGGGTCTTTCCAGCTCGCAATAAAATACTGCGGCTTGCAGGAAAATCCTTCCCCAGTGCCCACAAACATCTCCGGAATGATGGGCGAAGGTTTCTCCGGCTCGGTTTGCACATAGTCCCGATACAACTGGCGATAATACGCCAATACGGTTTCGTCGGTTACATTGGAGGTCATGCAGAAAGCCTGGCTGACATTCTTCAAGGAGCTGTATGCCCGGGGAATATTCTGCACGGAAAAATAGCTGTCCAACTGCTCCAGCGCGCACTTCACGGCCAGCGCCGTTACATTATCGTATCCATTGGCAGAAGCCAGCCATAGCTGATATTCCGGCAGCGCAACCGCCTCCCTGTTCACAGGCAAAAAGCCGGTTTTCATAGAAAAATCCGCCTGGATCTGGGGGGCAGTGGCCAGGTACTTCATAAACAGCCAGGATGCCATCACTTTCAGCGCATCATTATGGTCCAGAATGCAAAAGCTGGCGTTCTGGGTCCATGTTTGGGGATTGTCCCCATCTACCTGGGGAACCGGCGTAACGCCAACCTCATAGCTGCCGTCGGAGGACGCAAATGAATTTCCTCCCACACAGCGGTCGAGAACCATGGCATTCCGCTCCAGGCTGAATCCGGAGGTATCGCTCCAGCATCCATAGCTGTATTGCTTGGCAAACTCCACCACAAATTGCTCAACAGCCACATAATCATAGTTGAAGCTACCGAATTGATTCTGGACGGGCACATAGTTTTGCCGCATCAATGTAGCAAACAGCTTATGAGGATAGACCACGCTTAAGGGTGTAACAGGATCTCCCTTTGCCTGAATACGGACTGCGGTTTCCCACACCGCGTCCCAGGATTGGGGCACCTGCAGATCGTTTGCTTCAAAATAAGTCTTATTGTAGTACATCACTTCCGGAAGCTGGTAAAACGGCAGTGAATAAACATCTTCCCGTTCTGTCAGCCGGCAGCTTTCCAGGCACACGGTATACAGCGCGTCCTTCTGCTGCGCCGTCAACCCCAGCTTTTCCGTGCTGTAATCTCCGCGGATCACAACAGCTTCGCTGTAGATCAGCGATTCCAAATTCACCAGATTATCCAGTTTCTCCTGCAGGCGAACTGCGTTATCCTCCAGACACAGAACAAGATCCGTATTGGAATTGACCATACTCAGACTGCCGTACAATCCAGCCGCATCGCCGTAGTTCGCCAAGTTAATATGGATATTGGGATAGATCTTGTTAAACTCCACAATGTAGCTCTGCAACAGCTCTTCGCTGAGATTGCTCATTGCATGGGCCAGTTGGATGGTGACCTCCTGGTTTTCATAAGCCTTGGGTAGCGTGGTCGGCTGCGGCGTCACGGTGGAAAGCGACTGCGAGAACGTATCCGATGGATGCGACAAGCCGCTGGGCTGCTCATAAACACTACCTGTGGGCATAAACAGGCTGTTTCCCCAATTCACAAAATGAGGACCAAACCACATACCAAACATCACAATAACTGCCAGGCATACCGTTGCAACACCGGACTTGATGCCAAACCGGATCCACTTCATGCGTCTTGCCTTCTTTTGAATACGCTTGAGGCGTTCGTTATAAGTCTTCATGTGTGATTCCCTCCTTTATCAGTAATTCCTTCAACGAGGCTCTGGCGCGGGTCAGCAGATTATATACCTGCTTTGGTTCCTTCTTCAGGATTTCACAGATCTGCTCCACCTTGAAGCCATCGAAATAATGCAGTTGCAACACCGCCCGGTAATCCTGGTTCAGCTTCTGCATATTGCGAAATACCGCGGCATTCCGCTCCTTACGCACCACATCTTCATAGACATCAGGCGTACTGAGCACAAGGGCATAGCCTTCAAAGGACACTTCCCGCTTGTGCCGCCGCAGATAATCTACCGCCCGGCTGCGTACAGTTTTATACAGCCAGCAGCGGATCTGCTCCTTTGTGTCAAATTCGATCTTTTTGGCTATGTAAAGCGCGAAAGCATCTTCCATAATGTCCTCCGCCACGTCCGCATCGCCCACATAGCAGTAAGCGTAACGCACCAAAGCATCGGCATAGGCATGCAAAAGGATCTCCAAGGTTTCTGTGTTGTTTGCAAGATAACGGCCGATTATCAGCATTCTTCATCACCTCTCTATTGCTAAAACGCAGGAAGAGAATTTTTTACTCACTATTTTTCAAAAAATCTACAAATTTTCCTATAGACCGAGTATAATACAGATCATATAGAAAAACAAGTTCAATGGAGCGTCGGTATGTACAAAACCCTATCTCAACACTATCGGGAACGTTTTGGCTGTAAGGTATATAAACTGGCCATTGACGGCGGTTTCACCTGTCCCAACCGGGACGGAACTCTGGGTTACGGCGGTTGCATTTTCTGCTCCGGCAGCGGCAGCGGCGATTTTGCCCAACGCGGCAATTCTGTCGCGGAACAATTACAGCAGGCCAAAGCCCGTGTCGCCTTCAAAAATAAAGGCGGCAAGTACATCGCATATTTCCAGGCCTTTACAAACACTTACGGTCCTATTGAGAAACTGGAGGCCCTTTACACCCAGGCAATGGCCCCGGATGATATCGTAGGTCTTGCCATCGGCACAAGGCCCGATTGTCTGCCGCAGGAAACTGTGGAACTGCTGGCCCGGCTTCATAAAACAAAACCTATTTCCGTAGAGTTGGGTCTGCAAACCATTCACGAAGATACCGCCCGTTATATCCGCCGCGGCTATGAAACATCGGTATACTTTGATGCCGTAAAGCGTTTGAAAGCGGCAGGTGTGGAAGTTGTGACTCACATCATATTGGGCCTACCGGGCGAAACCCCGGAGATGATGGTGCAAACCACCCGGGCAGCAATCGCTGCCGGTACCGACGGTATCAAATTTCAGCTTCTGCATGTATTGCATGGCACAGATCTGGCGAAGGACTATGCGGCAGGAAACTTCCAATGCTTAACGTTAGAAGCGTATGCCGCGATTCTGAAGCAATGTCTGCAGGCAGTGCCGCCGCAGGTGGTGGTGCACCGCATCACCGGTGACGGCGCAAAAAAGGATCTAATCGCGCCGCTGTGGTCGGCGGACAAAAAGACGGTTTTGCGTTATTTGCAGGAATATCTTGCCATTTGAACATAAATCCGCTATACTATAGCCATAATAACGAAACGAGGGATCGCTATGTTTTCTACAGACGCCCGATGCATCTATCGCAAGAATCAGCTGGCAGAGGTGATCTGCCAACTGCGTTTTCCGGAAATTCTCACCATTGAGACCAATATTCCGGCCCAATTTCAAGAAGCCATTCGTGGGGATTTTCCCCGGTACTCTGTCCGAAAGGAGGCGCCTGCTCCCAAACTGACCGGCACGCCCGGCAATCTGCGGATGGAAAATCAGCCCCAGAGCAATAACTATCAGTTTGTTTCTGCCGACGGCGTTTGGCGGGTGAATCTGACCAGCACCTTCATTTCCCTGGCCTGCTGCCGCTACACCGGCTGGGAGGATTTTGCCGCCAAGCTGGATAAACCCCTGGCTGCCTTTATTAAGGTATATCGTCCTGCCTTTTTCGAGAGGATCGGATTACGGTATCTGAATTTTATTTCCCGGAAGGATTTGGATTTGGATGGTACACCGTTCCGGGAGCTGCTGCAGCCTCAGTATTTGGGCCTTCTTGCTGATGAGCAGGTAAATGAACAATCCACCACCCGCAATTCCATGGATGCCGAGCTTGCCGTCCGGGGCGGATGTCGGGCCAAGATCCACGCCGGCCCCGGCCTTGTGAAGCGGAATGGACAGGCAGATCAGGAGATCAAGTTTGTATTCGATCTGGATCTGTACATGGCGGGAAATGTGGCTGTGAATCTGTCAGCCGGAGCTTTGCAGACTCTCCACAGCCAGGCCTTCCCCATTTTCCGGGGTGCGATTACCGATACACTGCATGACGCTTTGGAGCCTGATTTTATTTGACCCCCGAAAAACAAGGAGGTAGGGAGTTTATGAAAAAGAGCATACTATCCGGAGCAAGTTGCTTAATCCTTCCGATTATATACCTCTTTTTCGAGATAGGTTGCCTTGTATTATGCCATTTTTATGAGTTGGCATTTCCACTGCTGATTATAATAAGCATTGGCTTTGTGGCAACATTAATACTTTCCAGCCGAATTGTAACAATTGTTACCTATGATCCAGAAAAAGAAACCGTATCCAGGCGGGGACTCTTTGGTGGATTTCACCGTGAGCTCAAAGTCGCAGATATTGTCCGCGCGGAAATCGTGATGATCCCCAAGGAGCAAGAATACATCCTGCTGATCGACAACAATCAAGATCAACATTTTGATAGTTGGTTGCCAAGTATGCCTATCCGTGTACCAAACAACGAAAAGGGTCGGGAATTTGTAGCCGAATTCTACCCGCATCCGCTAATGCAATCAAGTCATCCTTAATTTCAGGAGTAACCTATGCCTTATTTTTATTACTACGGATTTGATATGACCTATCTGATCTTAGTGCTGCCCTTTGTGATTCTTTCTATCTGGGCAAGCACCAATGTCAACTCCACTTTCAGAAAGTATTCTCAGCAGCTTTCCCGGCGGCATATCACCGGCGCGGAGGCCGCTCAGCGGGTGCTTTCCGCCAACGGCGTTACCGGTGTAAAGATCGAGCGGGTGAGCGGCAATCTGACGGATCATTATGATCCCCGGACCAATGTGATCCGGCTTTCTCAGGATGTACACGATGCCACCTCCACCGCCGCCATCGGTGTTGCCTGCCATGAGGCCGGCCATGCGGTGCAATATGCGCAGCATTACGCGCCGATAAAGCTGCGGGCTGCCATCATTCCCATTACCAACATTGGCTCCAAGCTTGCCATGCCGCTGATCCTGCTGGGCCTGCTGTTTAATTTTATGGGCAGCTACAACTATACCCTGGTGTACCTAGGCATAGCCTGCTTTGGACTCTCTCTGGTGTTCCAATTGGTAACGCTGCCTGTGGAATTCAATGCCAGCCGTCGGGCTATGGAGGCTATCGAATCTGCCGGTATTCTCACCGATGAGGAGCAAAAAGGCGCCCGGAAGACTCTCACCGCCGCAGCCATGACCTATGTAGCCGCCACAGCCCTGGCGCTGGTGCAACTGTTGCGGCTGATCATGCTCTTCGGTGGCAGACGGAGAAATGATTAACGCACGAAAGGATGTAGGTTCTATCATGACCGTAGACACCCAATATCTGAACGATCTCAATGTTGAAGTAAACAAAAAACTAAAGCGTTTCCGATTTTCTGCACCGGATGAAACCGGTGCGGAAATCACTTATATTGCAACAAAGCAAAAAATACACTGGCCAGGAAACATCGATAGCCTGAACTTCCGTTATCAAATGCAATCGCTCGGGATCGTCGAAAGAAAAGTTCTTAGAAAAGGCACTCAAAATTACTTCCGTGTTGTCAAACGTAGCGGTAAATTATTGCGCATTGACTTATTTTCTGCAGGACGACTTGATGTAATCTATCTTTTTCATTATGAAGCTAATAAGCGTTACGCCTTTCCTTTTTCGCAGACCGGTGGATTCTATCCTACATATACGCAAGTTCAAGTCTATGATAATCACAGTCAAATTGTAGAAAATTATATGGTTCGATCTTTGCAAATCGTACATCATACATACACTGTAAAATCCAGTGAGCATGTGGATTTTAGATATATCAACTATGTGGTCGGATGTCAACCGCAACTTATAGGAATACAAGAAGGTTATTATAAACTTGGAGAACACCTGACCTATGTGGAAACCTATAACAATAGTAATCAAATCATGGGTCATCTAGGTTTTGATAGGAAAGAACCGTAAATACCATCACATTACCAATATTTTCTGCCCTGGGTATTGACATCCGGGGCGGATTTTATTATAATCTGTCGGTGTGAAAAGTATGAAAAGTATGAAAGGAGAGCCGTCATGGCCGGAGGAAAACACATACTGGGCAAGCAAAACGCCCAGCGGGTCTTTGGCACTGCCAAGGTTGGTGATCGTGGTCAGATCGTGATTCCGAAAGAAGCGCGAGAGTTTTTCGGCATTGAACCCGGCGATACTCTGCTGATCCTGGGAAAACGCGAGACCGGTTTGATCATCACAAAGCCTGAAACCTTGCATAATTTGGCCGATCAGATCTTTCAAACTATAGAAGTTGAGGAATAACACTATGAACGATATGTTGCAATTATACGAAAACATGGGCATCTCCCCTGCCGTCTACGCCTATGGCGAGGCTGCGATTGCCCGCATTCGGGACCGTTTCGATGAGATCGACCGAATTGCAGAATATAATCAAGCTAAGGTACTGGCAGCCTTCCGCAAAAACCGGGTGTCTGCCACCTGTTTTGCCGCATCCAGCGGCTACGGCTACAACGACGAGGGCCGTGACAAGCTGGAACAGGTTTATGCCGATGTATTTCATACCGAGGCAGCGTTGGTTCGACCCCATATTACCTGCGGCACCCACGCCCTGACCATCGCCCTTTCCGCTAACCTGCTGCCCGGTGATGAGCTTCTGAGCCCCGTTGGCCTGCCCTACGACACATTGCAGGAAGTCATCGGCATCCGTCCCTCCCCCTGCTCCCTGGCGGAATACGGCGTCAGCTACCGGCAGGTAGATCTGCTGCCCGGCGGCGCATTCGACTACGAGGGCATCCGCGCCGCCATCAATGAAAAAACCAAGCTGATCACCATCCAGCGATCCAAAGGCTACGCCACCCGTCCTACCTTCTCTGTCTCGCAGATCGGTGAGCTGATCGCATTCTGCAAGTCCATTAAGCCCGATGTGATCGTGATGGTGGATAACTGCTACGGCGAGTTCGTGGAGACCATCGAGCCCTCCGATGTGGGCGCGGATATGATCGTGGGCAGCCTCATCAAGAACCCCGGCGGCGGTCTTGCTTCCTCCGGCGGCTATATCGCCGGCACCAAAGCTTGCATCGACCGCTGCGCTTACCGGCTCTCCGCTCCCGGCCTGGGCCAGGAAGTGGGCGCAAACTTCGGTCTGATGACCAGTATGTATCAGGGTTTCTTCCTGTCCCCCACCGTCACCGCCAGCGCCGAAAAGGGCGCCATCTTCGCCGCAAATCTCTATGAGCCTCTGGGCTTCAAATGTGTGCCCAACGCCACGGAAAGCCGACACGACATCATTCAAGCTGTGGAACTGGGCAGCAAAAAGGGCATGATCGCCTTCTGCAAGGGCATTCAGGCCGCCGCCCCCGTAGACAGCTTCGCCACCCCCATCCCCGGCGATATGCCCGGTTATGACAGCAAGGTGATTATGGCCGCCGGTGCCTTCGTCCAGGGGTCAACCATGGAGCTGTCCGCCGACGGTCCCATCCGGGAGCCCTACGCCGTCTATTTCCAGGGCGGTCTGACCTGGTACCATGCCAAGCTGGGCATCCTGATGAGCCTGCAGCAGATGGTGGACGCAGGACTTGTAAATCTGTAATCCATGTATGACTGGGGCAATCCCCCGCCTGCAAAAAGATAAAGAGTGAGGTAAACTATCATGAACTGGTTATTCTTTTCAATCGCAACTGCCCTGCTGTGGGGTACTGCGGAGCTTTTTTACAAGAAGGGCGCGCGGCCCGATGAAAAGTTCTCCCATCTGAAGATCAGTGTCTGGGTGGGCGTTGTCATGGGCATCCACGCAATCTACACCCTGCTGACCCAGGATATCGGCTTCAATCCCATGAACCTGATCATCTATCTGCCCGTTTCCCTGTTCTACATCTTCTCCATGACCTTCTCCTACTTCGGCATGCGCTTCCTGGAGGAGTCCATCTCCGACCCCATCGAGAACACCGCCGGCGTCATCTGTGTGCTGCTGTTCGCCATTTTCATGGGCGACGAGTTCTCCGCCCTGACATGGATCGCTGTTGCTGTTATCACCTTGGGCGTTGTGGGTGTCAGCTATCTGGAAAACAAGGGCGAGACCCCCAGAAAGAAGACCTACGGCAAGAAGGTGGCTGTGATTGCTTTTATCATGCCCTTCCTGTACGCCCTGCTGGATGCCGTTGGCACCTTCCTGGATGACGCTTTCTTCCTGGTGGAGGATATCGCCGCCGCTCCCTTTGTGGATGTGACCGAGGAGACTATGGAAGCCGTGGCCAACACCAGCTATGAGCTGACCTTTGCTCTGTTCGCCCTGATCCTGTTCATCTTCATGAAGGCCAAGGGTGTCAAGTTCGGCCCGGTAAAGCAGCATAAGGACAAGATCCTGGCTGCCGTCTTTGAGACCGCCGGTCAGTTTACTTATGTCTACGCCCTGGGCGGTGTGGATGCGGTTGCCGCTCCCATCCTGTCTTCCGTGTGCGTTGTGTCCCTGCTGCTGTCCCGGATCTTCCTGAAGGAGAAGCTCTCCTGGAAGACCTACGCTTTCATTGCCGTTGTGATCATCGGCATTCTGTTGCTGGCCATCAGCGAGGAACTCTAATATATAAAAAATTGGCTGCCTTCCGGCAGCCAATTTTTACGCCTGTGACGCGATCAATATCAGTTTCTCCTGACGGGAGAGCCGCTTAACAGCATATTCCCGTTTTAATGCATCCGAATGAGATGCGCATTCTTCCGTATACACCAGTTCCAGCGGGCCTCTGCCCCGGGTATATTTGGCGCCTTTTCCGCTGCGATGGACCTCCAACCGGCGGGGAACATCATCGGTACTGCCGCAATACAGCGTCCCATCGCCGCACAACAGGATATAAACAAACCACTTTTTATCCACGGCGCTTTCTCCTTCTGCCCAAACGGCTCAGCACCCGGTCCAACAGAAAAAACACCACATTGCCAACGGCAAGCAACACCGCTGTCAGCGCAGCGCCCAATTGCCGGTATTCTGCCGCCAGTTGTTCCATGCCAAATATGCGGATAAGTATTTGATACAGCAGCAGCACCGCCCCATTAAAATAAACGGCCTTCCACAACCAGCGCAACGGCAACCGATCCATTTTCGGTTTTATAATGGGATAGTAGCCAAGAAAAACAAACACCGCCGCAGCCTCTTTGTCAGGCCCCAGAAGCGACGAAAGGATGGCCACGCAGCCATACCACGCCCAACCGATACGATTGCCGCAAAGGCGGCAGATCAACTGCAGCATCAGCATACATATCATCGGACAAACAAAAGTGGCAATTGGGATCAGACCTCCCAGGCACATGATAACCACCGCCAGGGCCGCAAACACGCCGCCCAGGGCTATTTCTTTGGCGTTTGTACGGCTCATGGATGCCACCTTCCTTTCTTCGCCCATTATAAAGGAAATCCTGCAAAATAGCAATTCAATTTTCATTGACACAGAACACATTTTGGTCTATTATGGAAAGAAAAAACGGAGGACAACCCTATGGAAATTAAAGTTGGTATGCAAGGCATCGTTGAGGACATGGTAGAAACCATGGATACCGCCGCGGAAGTGGGTTCCGGCAGTCTTTTGGTGTACGCCACCCCCTGCATGGTGGCTATGATGGAAGGCGCCGCCTGCGAAGCCATTGATCCGGTAATGCCCGAGGGGCACACCAGTGTGGGCATCGAACTGAACATCCAGCATCTGGCCGCCACCCCGGTGGGTATGGAAATTCGTGCGGAAGCAACCGTTACCGCCGTGGAAGGCAAGATCATCACCTTTGAGCTTCATGCCTTTGACGAAACCGGCGAGATCGGCAAGGGCACCCACAAGCGCTGCATCGTAAATGCCCAAAAGTTTTTGGACAAGACATACAGCAAGCTATAACAGCAAATCGGGCAGTACCGGATCGGTACTGCCCATTGTTTTTATTGCAACAATTCAAGCATCTGCCTGTAATTCTCAATCCGCCAATCACAGGGCGGATATTGCGGTACCGCAGGCGTTAATATATGGCATGTCTTACAGCCTGCATGCCAGCCGGAAGCCAGGTCACAGACCCGGTCACCGATCATCACCGTATCTTCCACTGTACCGCCGTAAGCCTCCATCAAATATTCGATGGCATCCGGCGCCGGTTTCCATGCAAAATGAGGATGCTGCACGGTTACCACTTCTGCGAAATAATGATCAATGCCCAATTGCTCCAGCATAGGAAAGATCGTCTCATTCCGGTTGGTGAAGATCAGATTCACACCGCCCCGCTGCAGGATGCGTTCCAACACCGGTAACACGCCTTCAAACAGGCGCACCGGCTCATCAGCGCCGGTCTGATGATATTGACGAAACCGTTCAGCCAGATCCGGTATCTCAAATCGTTCGCTGAAATAACGCAGCGCTGCAGGTATGGTATCCAGCATTTGTTCCATGACCTGGCTGTAGGTCACTTCATGGCCGAAGTCCCCAATGGCCCGCTGCAGACATGACACCGTATAGGGATAGGAGTCCACCAAGGTGCCATCAAAATCCCAAATAAATAACTTTATATTTTTCATATTGATCTCTCGTCCGTCTTGAAATACTTTTGCAGTGTCACAGATGTAATTGCAGAATATTTGCAAAGCTATTCTGCACGGTTTGAACAGCCTCCGGGGGATAATAAAAATGGGTCGATGCCGGCAGAATATCCACCTGCGCACAGGTTCGCTTTCTCAGTAAAACCGCCGACCGCTGGGAAACCATTTCATCATTGGAAGATTGCCAAACGACCGTGGGAACACCTATCGCAGGTAGCGCCTTTCCGACTATATAACCCCGGCGCAGCAATTCCACCATTCTGGGCGCCCACGGTACATACTTCCAAAGCTTTTTGGTCAGTCTCATGCCGCAGGCCTGCACCATAGAACGCTGAACCGGGTCGGACATATCTACGCAGCCCAATCCCATACGCAGCAAATTCTTTATTGCAACAGGTTTAACAAATACCCGAATCGGAACAGCCAGCAAAAACAAATGCGCTACCTTTTGCGGATACCGCATAGCCAATTCCAGTGCCAGCAAGGTACCCATGGAATGGCCAACAAGCAGGATCTTCTCATGCTGCGCCGCCAATGCGCGGAACACGGCGTCTGCCTGGGCTCTCCATTTTTTCATGGAGCTGCGGCTAAAATCCTTTACCGTACCGCAATGACCATCCAGCACCATGTTATACACGGACCAATTCTGCGGCACCATTTCTTCCAACGGCAGCATACTGCGGAAATTATCCGGTGTAGCGCAAATACCATGCATAAAAAGCACCGCAACATTCGCGCCGGGACGGATACGAACCGTTTCATTGTGGGACATAAGCGCACCCCTTTATCTAAAATAACAGAAACCGGGACATTGGTCCCGGTGACTATGCTTAGATCTCCTGTCTGCCTTCCAGAGCTCTGGAGAGGGTCACCTCGTCGGCGTATTCCAGTTGACTGCCCACGGGCACACCGTATGCCAAACGGGTCACCTTGACCTCCATAGGCCGCAGCAGACGGGAGATATACATCGCGGTGGCCTCGCCTTCTGTGTCGGGGTTTGTGGCCATGATGACCTCGCGTACATCTCCCCCGCCCACTCTGTGCAGCAATTCCCGGATCTTAATATCATCCTGGGTCACATGGTTCAGCGGACTGATGACGCCATGCAGCACATGATATACGCCCCGGAATTCCCGGCTGCGTTCCATAGCAATCACATCCTTGGCTTCCGCCACAACGCAGATCAGGCCACGATCCCGCATAGGATCATCGCAAATCGGGCAAATCTCCCGATCCGTCAAATTTTGGCATACAGGACAGGTATGCACTTCTTTTTTTGCGTTCAGAATAGCTTCGGCAAAGTTTTGCGCATCTTCCATAGGCAGACTCAGCACATGAAAGGCCAGCCGCTGGGCTGTTTTACCGCCAATACCCGGAAGGCGGGCAAATTGGTCCGCAAGATCCTGTAACGCAGCGGGAAAATACTGCATAATTCTCTCTCCTTTGCATACAAAAAAGGGGCCGATGTAGGCATCGGCCCCTACGGCATTTTAGAACAGACCGCCCAGGTTCATGCCGCCGGTAAGGCGGGACATATTCTGCGCAGCTTCCGCATCGGCGGTACGCATAGCCTCGTTGACAGCCGCGATGATCATATCCTGCAGCATTTCCACATCATCGGGATCCACGGCTTCGGGGTTGATCTTCAGATCCAGCACCTCATGCTTGCCGTTGACGGAAGCGGTGACCATACCGCCGCCCGCAGTAGCCGACCAGGTCTTATTCTCCATTTCTTCCTGCATACGCAGCATTTCCTGCTGCATTTTCTGCGCCTGCTTCATCATAGCAGCCTGGTTCATGCCGCCGGGCATGCCACGGAAATTATTCTTTGCCATAAAATATCTCCAATCTTATTCTTTGATTTTGATTACATCGGAATGGGCTCTGCCGAAACTGAGCAGCCGATCCATTTTTTCATTTTGCTGGGGTGCTTTGGTGGTGTCCACCACTTTGGCCGATACGGGCCGACCCAATATGGCGCCGGCTTTTCTGGCAACCAACGCTATAATATCGGGACGATCCAGCATACCGGCAGTAAACCCGTCGGTACACTGCAAAATCACGCCATCGCCCTGTACTGCCACCTTTACAGGCGCGTTGGGCGTGGCCGCGAAAAAGCCGGACATGGGAGGACGCAGTTCCTGGCGCACAGCGGCGGCCAGATCGGTCCAGAATCCCATGGGCATATCTTCTGTCGGTTGCTCCGTGTTTTCTTCAGCAGGAGGAGCATCGCTATCATCCGGTGGCGGCGGCAATTCATCATCCACCACATCGGCAGGCTTGGGATCAGGCGCTGCCTTGGATGCCAGCACATATTCACCGCTGCGGACCTGCTCCTCCAGCCGGGTCAGGCGAGCATTGAGGGCCTTGGCATCCAAACTCAGTTCCGGTTGGCACAGGTTCAGCAGGCACAGCTCCGCATCCAGCCGGCGGCTGGCGCTGCGGGTAAATCCGGCCATAGTCTGCTGCAGCAGATTCATCATCCGCACCAGCTCTCCGTCGGAGATTTCCCGGGAAAGTGCCGATGCCTCTTTGTCGTCCGCCACGCCGGAAAGCATGGCCAGGCCGGCATTGGGCGCGGTCTTCAAAATCAAAAGGTCACGGGCCAGGCACGCAAGTTCATCCAAAAGCGCCCCCAGATCCTTGCCGTCTGCGTATAGACGGTTAAACAATGCCAGGGCATTCTTGGTTTCGTGTCGGGCAATATAGCCCATCAGCTCGCCGGCTTTTTGCTCGCCGGCGATACCCAGGCAACCGTAGACCTTTTCCGCAGTGAGTTCGCCGGTGGTAGCGGAAGCGCACTGATCCAAAAGGCTCATAGCATCTCGCATACCGCCGTCGGCCATGCGGGAAAGCACCCGGGCCGCGGAAACATCCAAATCGATATTCTCCTGATAAGCCACATACTGCAGTCTTGCGGCAATATCCTCCTGGCTGATACGGCGGAAGGAGAACCGCTGACAACGGGATAAAATGGTGGCGGGAACCTTGTGCAGTTCCGTGGTAGCCAGAATAAACAGCAAATGCTCCGGCGGTTCTTCAATAATCTTCAGCAGCGCGTTAAAAGCGGAAATAGAAAGCATATGCACTTCGTCAATGATGTACACCCGCTTTTTGACCTGAGAAGGACTGTAAATGGCATCGTCACGCAGATCGCGGACATTGTCCACGCCGTTGTTGGAGGCGGCATCGATCTCCAGCACATCCATGCAGGCGCCGGAATCAATCGCCCGGCAAGCCTCACAGCGGTTACAGGGGTTGCCATCCTGAGGATCAAGACAGTTAACTGCCTTTGCCAAAATTTTTGCGCAGGAGGTTTTGCCGGTACCACGGGAACCGGTAAACAAATACGCATGGCTCAGCTGATCCTTCACAAGCTGGGTCTTCAGCGTTTGCGTTACCGCCATTTGACCCACCACATCATCAAAGGTCTGTGGCCGGTATTTACGATATAGAGCCTGATAAGAAGCCATGCGTTCACCTCCGCATTCATAGAAATAAAAGCCTAAAAAACTTCCGGCTTATAACAAGATCGCACACCCACATTTGAACCTGCTGAATATCCGGTTTCCACGGAGCCAGCTCAGAAACGGCAGCCTCGCGGCACACGCGCAGATCCGCTTAATGCTGCTTGGTTCCCCACCTGACATGGTTCACGGGAGCGCGTTGCGCAAGACCGTTTCCTCAACACCGCTTTCGCGGTCCAGACGATACTCAGACAAACCCGGGTGTGGGAATTCATCCCTGCTATAGCGGCTTGCAGGTAACAGGGCACCGCTATCTCCCCGACTAGTGCGACCTTGTTATAAGCCGGTCAGCTTTTACAAGGGTATAAAATTTAGATTTTAGTTCAGCTTGCTCTCGATAAAGGCAGCCAGTTCTCCGAAGGTGGTAATCGTCTGATCTTCCATCTCCAGTTCGATTCCCAGTTCGTTCTCCAGATCCATGACCATCTCCACAACATCCAGAGAGTCGATGCCCAGGGATTCGAAGGTAGATTCACGGGTGATCTCAGAAGCGTCGATCTCCAACTGCTTGGAAGCGTATGCAACAAGTTTCTCGTACATATAGGATTCCTCCGAATATATATTTCTAGGTACGGGTGTATTTTATTACAAGATAGGCGATTTGTCAATGCCGGATTTTTGCGCTGCCATACCTGCCGCATAGGCAGTGGCCCAGGCGATCTGCAGATTGAATCCGCCGGTATAGGCGTCGCAGTCGATGATCTCGCCGGCAAAATACAGACCCGAAACGATCTTCGATTGCATGGTCTTGGGATCGATTTCGCCGACCTTTACACCGCCGGAGGTAATGATGGCCTCCGCCACAGGACGCTTGCCGGTGATTTCCAGGGCAAACCCCTTCAGCAGTTCCACCAAAGCGCGGCGCTGCTGCTTACTGAAGGAATTGGCCTGCAATTCCGGATCCACCCCAATACGGCGCAGCACCACTGGGATCATGCTGCGGGGCAGCAGATCCGTCAGGGCATTTTCCATGGTCCGGTTCTTGTACATATCCAGATCCCGGAGGATACGGTCATTCAGTTTTCCCTCGTCCAGGGCGGGTTTCAGGTCGATGACTAGCCTGCAGTTCTCCCCTTTCAGATGGGTACTGGCAGACAGCACCGTAGGACCGGAGACACCAAAATGGGTAAACAGCAGTTCGCCAAAATCCTTATACTGCACCTTGCCCTTCCCGTCCAGCAGTTTGACGCCGCAGTTACGAAGGGACAACCCCTGCATATCCTGGCAATCAGCGCCTGCAATCTCCAGCGGAACCAGGCTGCCCTCGCAATCGGTGACGGTATGCCCCAACGCCTTGGCCATGGTGTAGCCGTCGCCGGTGGAACCGGTGGTAGGATAAGAAAGGCCGCCGGTGGCCAAGATCACCCATTTGCAGGCAACAGTTTCTTTGTCCGTTCTCACACCGGTGACCGTGTCATTATCGGTGAGAATCCCCTTGACACGGGCGGTAACCACATCCACATGATATCGCCGCATAGCCCTTTGCAGCGCCTCCAGGACGGACTGACTCTGGTCTGACACCGGAAAAACCCGGTTGCCCCGTTCGGTCTTCAGTGGGCAGCCGTTCTCTTCCAAAAACGACTTGATCCGTTCCGGCGGAAAAGCATTCATGGCGCTGAACAGGAAACGGCTGTTGCGGGGAATGTTCTGCAGGATCTCCTGGGCGGAGCAATCGTTGGTTACATTGCAGCGACCTTTGCCGGTGATCAGCAGTTTTTTACCCAATCGGTCGTTTTTTTCCAGCAGCAATACCGATTGTCCCCGCTGGGCAGCGGTGATGGCGGCAAACATGCCTGCCGGGCCGCCGCCGATGATAATTCCATCGTATGTCATAGGTTATTTACCTCTTCTTCTGTCAAATACCGCCATTTACCCAACGGCAATTCACCCAAGGAAAGTTTTCCCTCTTGGATGCGTTTCAGGCGGGTAACATGCATACCGGCAGTTTGACACATCCGCCGCACCTGGCGATTGCGGCCCTCGTGGATGGTGATCTCCAGCAGCCCCGGTTTGATCATGCGAACCTTTGGGGGGCGGATACGGTAGCCGTCCAATTCTATAGGTTTTTTCAGTCGCGCCAGGTTGTCTTCTGAAAAGCCTTCCATCCAGGCTAAATAGGTCTTTTCCACCTCATGTTTCGGGTGCATCAGTTTGTTGGCAAACTCACCGTCATTGGTAAACAGCAAAAGCCCCTCGCTGTCCATATCCAGGCGGCCGACAGGATAAACTCTTACACCGCAATCTGCCACCAGCTCCGCTGCCGTCTTGCGGCCTTTTTCATCAGACAAAGTAGTAACATAGCCCCGGGGCTTATGCAACAGGATGTACACATACTCACTTCCCACGGGAAGGGGCTTCCCATCCAGCAAAATTTGATCGCGCGCCGGGTCAGCGGTCTGACCCAGCAGGGCAACTTGTCCATTGACCGTCACCCTGCCCTCTTCGATCATCTTTTCCGCTGTCCGCCGGGAGGCCACGCCCCGGGCGGACAGTATTTTTTGTAAACGCTCGGTCATAGTCTCCCTCCGAATAATTTGTCCCAAAAGGACTTATTGTCTGGTTTGGTCTGTTCCACAGTTTTTGCGAATACCACCGGCACCTTTCCCACCGCCCTGCCATCTACGCATACATAGGCATAGCCGGCTTCCGCCCCGGCAACCACCGGCGCATAGGCGAACTCCTTTACAGATAACCGGAAACCGACTTGCTCTCCCGCCGCCATGGCATAAGAAAAGTCTGCCGCTGACAAGACCTCCACGGTTTCTTCCACACCGCCGAAAACCGACAAAATACCCAGGGATTGTCCCGCCTGCACCAGTTCGGTAGATGTGTAAGCAGAAAAACCACGGTCATAAAAGTTTTTATGGTCGACCCAATCGTTACTGTCGTCGATGGTAACGCAGATCAGCCGTCTTCCCTGCCGTTTGGCGCTGGATACCAATATCCGCCCAGCCGCCCGGGTGAAGCCGGTCTTTATCCCTTCTGCCCCTTCCACCTGCCACAAGAGCTTATTGTGATTGGTCAAAAAGCGTTCACCCACCGTAACAGATCTGGTACCAACGGTTTGGGCAAAGAACGGATTTTCCATGGCATAGGCCGCCAGCACCGCCAGATCCCGGGCCGTCGAATAATGATCGTCATGATCCAATCCGTGGGGATTTTCAAAGTGGGTATTCCGTAAACCCAAAGCCCGGGCCTTGGCATTCATCGCATGGGCAAAGGCTTCTATACTGCCGCTGCAATGTATCGCCAGGGCCACCGCGGCATCATTTCCCGAAGAAAGCATCAAGCCATACAGAAGCTCCTGGACCGTCAGCACTTCCCCTTCCCGCAGGTACATGGAAGAACCCTCCACCCCAACGGCCTCTTTCGGAATACGGATCTGTTCCAACGGATTACAACGCTCACAGACCAGCAAAGCCGTCATGATCTTGGTGGTACTGGCCACCAGGCTTCTGTCATCAGCCTGTTTTTCATACAGCACCCTACCGGTTTGACCATCCATCAAAATTGCCTTTTGGGCAGAGATGGCCATAGCCTGCCCGGGATAAAGCAGGACGGCAGCAAGAAGTGCTGCTGCCGTCCGTAATCTATTTTGTTTGCGCATATTTCTCACCTGACCATAGTATGATCAGGCAAAAAAATGTTATTCAGCCTTTTTCTCCATTTGTGTCTCGATGAAGCTGGCGATCTTATCCAGCACATCCGGCACCACTTCCACAATGCGGTCGGCAGTGGTGTTGGCAGGCGCTGCCACCGGCATCATACGCACTGCGCCGTCTTTCACAATGAGGAAGCAAATGGGTGTGACCTTCACACCGCCGCCGGCACCGCCACCGAAGGCTTCCTGGTTTTTGGTGTAGTCGCTGCCACCGCCGGCAAAGCCGACACTGACCTTGGACACGGGAATAATGGTTACACCGTCGGGGGTTGTGATAGGCTCGCCGATCACAGAATTCACATCCACCATCTCACGGATCTTGGCAATGGTATTATCCAGCATATTGGGAAGAGTTTTGCTCATTTCGAAGCACCGCCTTTTCTTTTATTCTTAATTTTCAAGTATTGTTTCAAACCGCGGACACCGTAGTGCAGCACGATGGCAAGCAGCCAGCCCAGGGTAATGGTCACATCCGCCCGGGCGATGATCAGGGTTTCGGTGGCTTCGAAATCGCATTCGATCTCCACATCCCGTTTTTTGATCACAAAACAGCGCTCCAACTGCGGCAAAAGATTACCCATCAGCGCGTTGGCTCTGCCATAGTTCACCGCCAAATCACAGGGATCATCGGCAGCCATGATCATTTTCAGCTCCAACCGTTTGATCCGTAATTTTTTTCGGAAGGAATTCAGAAGATCCAGCGCCGTTTTGACCAGGGGCAAAAAGTCGGTGATGGGACCGCCTTTTTTCTTCTTTTCCTCCGGCGCTTTACCGCCCTTTTTCTTGTCTTCCGGCGTTTTTTTCTTCTTGTCCTTCTTTTTCTTCTTTTTATCTGGGTCCTTTTTCTTTTTGGGCAGAATAGGGATCCGTACCGGCCCGGCTATAATATCCAGGAAAAATCCTTCGGAATGATAATGAACCGCCGCGCCTAAAGGCAGGATCGCCAACAGGACCAGGATGCCCAAAGCGATCAGCCAGCCCATCAGATCCCTCCTTCAATGGTCTGCTGCTCCGGCAGAGGCTCTCCAAAGTTGATCTTTTCGATGGGGGGCAATTCTTCCAACGAAGCAATACCGAAGGTCCGCAGGAAATCCGGGGTAGTTCTGTACTGAATGGGTCTGCCGGGCACATTTAAGCGGCCGGCTTCCTCGATCAGGCTTTTATTCAGCAATGCGGAAATGGAATACGCGCTGTCCACGCCGCGGATCTGCTCTACCATGGCTTTGGTGGCCGGTTGGTAATACGCAACGATGGTTAATGTTTCCAACTGCGAAGCAGAAAGCTTGGGTGGCTTTCGTGTCTCCAGACATTTGGTAACAAAATCCGCCATTTCTCCGGAGGATACCATCTGATACCCATCTTCCAGGCGAAGAATGCGGATGCCACGGCGATGGTAAGCCAATTGATCCGCCAAGGCGTCGGCAGCTTGCCGGATATCGGCAGGATCCACTTCCAGCGTTGCCGCCAGGCGGTCGGTCTCGATCCGTTCACCGGCAGCAAAGAGGATCGCCTCGATGGCCCGCTGTAATTCAGTTAGTTCCATGCTCCGGCACCTCCTTTTCCGGGTTATTGATCAAACGGACTGTGGGATTTTCACCGTTGACATCATCTTCCAGCGTAACGGTATTATTTTTGCACATATCCAAAATGGATATAAACGTAGCAACGATCTCCGAACGGCTGCGGTTGCCCTTGAACAAATTCTTTAGTTTCTCCATGCCCCGCAGCAGCAGATGGCGCAACAATTCACCGGTTTTGCGGGTAACGGGATAGGGCTCTTTGCCGACGATACCCTTAAAGTTTACCGTAGGCGGCGGCAGCCGGCGCTGACTGCGCTCGGAAATATTATCCAGCGCCCGCAAAAGATCTGCAGTAGTATGCTTATAGCGATATGTTTTGTCCCGGCGCAAAGGCTCCGGCTCTTTTGTAAAGATGCAGCGGCCGATCTCGTTGCGGGGTTCCAGCCAGATCATGGCCGTGCGCACCGCTTCGATGGCCTCCTTGCGCTGGCGCTCAATGAGCTGGGCGCGAAGCTGATCCAGCTCGCTTTCCGCTTCGGCTTGCTCCGCAGCGGACAGGAGCATCTTGGTCTTGATCAGCATCAGATGGGACGCCATGGTAATAAACTCGCTGGCGATCTCCATATCCAGCCGCTTCATTTCTTCCAGATAAGCCAGATATTGCTCCAAAATGGCGGTAATGGAAACGTCCTGGATCTCTATTTTATTTTTACTCAGCAGCAGGAAGATCACGTCCAGCGGACCTTCAAAATCTTCCATCTGCTCGGTGCGGGTATGGACAATACCCTCCAGGCGATATTGCGGCTCTGTCATGGCGGCTCCTTATAATCCCAGTATATCCAGTTTATTATACCACAATTTTTAATTTGTGCAAGTATTTCCTGATAAAATATGCTGACTATTGCATTTTCCGGAAGAACATGCTAAAATAAGACAAAATACAACTTTGGAGGTATGCATAATGGAAAAGAAACAACCCCGTTTCCGGCAATTGGAAAGTTTTCTGACCTTGATCTTGTATGTGGACCTGGCGCTGTTCGTCGCCTACCTGGTAACCGCCGGCCTGGGACTGGTGGTAGTAAAGATCATTTTGGCTGTGGCTGCCATGCTGGTGGCAGCATTCTGCGGTTGGATGCTTTACTGCGCCAAGGAGCTGTTTAAGCCCAGAGGTCTGTGGCTGACCTGTGCATTCTTCTCGGTGATCCTTTGCACCGCGGTATCCCTGATCTGCAACTTCCCCGCCCCGTAAAAGCCGTTGCCCCGCCGGAAATACCGGCGGGGCATATTTTTATGTTTCTTCTGTTTTCCAAGGGGTGGGGACGCCGTCGACGTAATGCCAGTAGTTGCCCGGCTGGGTGGGCTCGGTTTCGGAGTAGAAATAGATGGTGGCATTTTCTATTTCGTCGTTTGCCCCAAAAAGTCCACCGCCACTGGTTATTCCAAAGATCTTGATCTGTTCCCACTGGCTTTGGGTACCATGATAATATATTCTGGTGAATTTCTCGCAGCCAAGCAACTGATCATGATCGATATCCTGCATCC
>SVLC01000063.1 GCA_015068155.1 Oscillospiraceae bacterium
AGAATCTGCTGGATTTTGTGGATATTTTGCAGCAGGAGCTGATCGGGGCAGGTGTTTTGCCGGCAGATTATGATTTTGAAGCCCACAAGGAGCTGGTACCCATGCAGCCCGGTGATGTGCCGGTGACGTATGCGGACACCAGCGCGCTGGAGCGGGATTTCGGTTTTAAGCCTGCCACAACACTCCGCGAGGGCTTGCGGAAGTTTGCCCAATGGTACAAGGAATTTTATATGGCATAAAAAGGAACCCCCCGGTAAAACCGGGGGTTCTTCATATGCGGGCATAGCCCTATGTTTCTTGCGTAATACGTAAACGCATAATAACAGCCCGCCAACTGCATTGTCTTACTTGCGGCCCGTAAACGGGCTAGCGGACGGGATTACTAGTTGTTCACCCATTTCATCTTCTTTGAGTTGGTTCTCGATATACTCCGCAATTCGGCTCTCGTTCTTACCTACCGTATCCACATAATATCCTCTGCACCAGAACTCTTTGTTGCGGTACTTGTATTTAAGATCGCCGAATTGCTCATACATCATTGCAGCACTTTTTCCCTTAAGATATCCCATAAACCCTGAAACGGATATCTTGGGAGGAATTTCTACGAAAAGATGTATGTGGTCGGGACACGCTTCCGCTGCTATGATGGTTACTCCCTTCCATTCACATAGCTGGCGCAGTATTTTACCTATTGCCCCTCTTTTGGCTTGGTAGAAAACTTTTCTGCGGTATTTGGGTGCGAATACGATATGGTATTTGCAATTCCATTTCGTGTGTGATAAACTATTGATGTCATTCATACTCATATGAGTGCCTCCCTGTTTTGATTATTTGTGCAGTTGGCGGACCGCACCTATAATCTTAACAGGGATTTTTACTCGCCGCCATAGGCTTTATTGAACCACGCGTCTAACGCGTGGTTTTCTTTATACAAAAAGAAGCCTGCTTTCGCAGGCTTCTTTTTATTATCGTTTAGATTTCGCCCATAGCCTTCATGGCAGCGGCGATCTTCTCCTTGTTCTCGTCGGAGAACTGGTAGAAGAGCTCATAGTCGCGGCCGAAGAAGCCTTCGCAGCCCAGCAGGTTCATGGAGTGGGTGAACGCAGCCATCAGACAGCCGGTGGAGATATACAGGTCACGCAGTGCCAGAATGGAATCCAGTTCCATGGCAGCGGTAGCCATATCGCCGGCTTCCAGAGCCTTGTACATTCTCTGAGCGGTCTTGGGAGTGGCGGAGAACATGCCGTCCAGGTTCTTGTCGATGCCGTACTTGTAGGCGATATCGAACTCATCGATGTTGCTGAACATCATGTCGAAATCAGCGGGACGGTCCTCAGCGCGCATCAGCACTCTGTGGGTGACCATATTGCCGGACTTGATGCCCTTGATCAGGGGGTTCTTCCACAGGCGCTTGACAGTGTTGGGTGCAGTAGCAGTCTTGGTGACCACAGCCAGATCATACAGGTAAGTAGCTCTACCGGAACGGTTTGCGATTTCGTTATAGAAATCGTAAATGTTGTCCTGAGAAACAACGCTGTAGTAAGGAACGGTGGAAACGATTCCGTCAATGCCGTCGATACCTTCCAGAGCGGCAACGCGATCCATAACACGGCTGATAGACACATCCGTTACACCAACCAGAACGGGAACTCTGCCCTTGGCGGCTTCCGCGGCGACCTTGGCGACCTTGGGATACTCGGAATTCTTCAAATAAGTCATGTTGCCCATGGAGCCCATGACCAGCAGGCCGGAAGCGCCAGCCTCAATCTGCAGCTCAATCTGACGAGCCATGCTTTCAGCACACAGATTGCCATCCTTATCGATAGGAGTGCCCAGTGCGGTATAGAAACCCTTATTCATAATTATTACCTCTTTTTGCATCATATTTTCCGACTTCGTTTTTGTGAAGCCTTGGATTTGGCAAAACCGCAATCGAAATCGATATGCTACCAATCAAGGTTAGTATAGCAAGGCATTACCATTTTTTCAAGTCTTTTCCTCATTTATTTTTCACGCCGATCCCCCGCTGTGCATAGGATAACCGGAGGTGATTTGAATGCCCATTGTAAGAACCGATGTGCCTATGACGGCGCAGCTGTGCGACGAAACCATTCAGCAGCTGGTGCAAGTCTACCCATCCTGCCGCAGCGAGATCCTGACCACCACCGCTTTTGGCCGCCCCATCCGGACGCTGGTCATTGGAGAAGGCCCGAGAAAGGTGATCTATACCGCGGCACACCATGCCAACGAATGGATCACCACCCCCGTGATCCTGAAATTTGTAGAAGAATTTGCTGAAGCCATTCAGTCCAGCGGGGAGATCTTCGGCGTGGACGCAAAAGATCTTGCCCGCCGCGCCACCATCTACACCGTACCTATGGTGAACCCCGACGGAGTGGATCTGGTAACCGGTGTGCTGCAGCCGGGGCAGCCCCAGTACGAAGGTGCTGTTACCCTGTCGGAAAACTACCCCAGCATTCCCTTCCCCGACGGGTGGAAAGCCAACCTTCTGGGGGTCGATCTAAACCTGAACTACCCTGCCGGCTGGCTCATGGCAAGGCAGATCAAGTTCTCCCAAGGCTATACCCGCCCGGGGCCCCGGGATTATGTGGGCCGTGCACCGCTGGATCAAAAGGAAACTATCGCGCTGGCGGGCTACACCGAGTTTATCGATCCGGAGCTGGTGCTTGCCTACCATTCCCAAGGCCGGGTTATCTACTGGCAGTTTGGGGATATTTTCGTTCCCGGTGCCCGGGCGCTGGCAGAGCAGTTTGCCCGGCTCAGCGGTTATGAAGTGGAGGATACTCCCTATGAATCCGCCTTTGCCGGCTATAAGGACTGGTTTATCAAAATTTTCCGCAGGCCAGGCTTCACCATCGAAGTTGGTGAGGGGACCAATCCCCTGCCCTTAAGCCAATTTGACCGCATCTACCGGGACAATCTGGGAATTCTGGTAACTGCCGCCGTCGGGTTGCAATTGCCCATGGAAGATGATAGAATAGATCCGGAAGAAGACTAAGGAGTGAGCTTCATGGAACAAAAGAAGAATGCATACATCGCCCCCGGCGCTGTGGTCGTAGGAGATGTGGTGCTGGAAGAAGATGTTAATATCTGGTACAACGCCGTGCTGCGGGGCGACAGCGGAACCATCCGTATCGGTCGCGGCACCAACATTCAGGATAATTGCGTGATCCATGAAAAAACCGCCATTGGCGAATATTGCACCGTCGGACACGGAGCCATCGTCCACGGCTGCACCATTGGAAACAACACCATGGTAGGCATGGGCGCCATCGTGCTGACGGGCGCGGTCATCGGCGAAAACTGTCTGATCGGTGCCGGTGCGCTTGTCACGGGAAAAATGAAGGCACCGGACGGATCCTTAATCCTTGGAAATCCCGCCGCGGTTGTAAAGCCCGTCAGCGAAGCCCAGATTGAGGAAATCCGCTCAGATGCCAAAAATTACATCCGTCTGGCCCGGGAAACGCTGAAATAAAAAATGCCGGTCTTATGGGAAATCACCCTGGGCCGGCATTTTTTAATCTTCTTCTCCTTTCCTGGCATCCACGGGCGCTTGCCTCGGTATATTTTTCGCCATCACTCACTATACAGCACTGGCATCCGAAAAAGTACGCGTTGAAAAAAGAAAGGGTTTTTTATAACGGCAAAATGCCAAAAAGCAACAGCGTCAGTCCTAAGAAAATGATACGAAATATCCAGATTTTTGCCATAGCATTGCATTTTAAAAAGCCACGGAATATAATGATAAAAAATCCCCAAAAATCGAGGCCAAGCCAATGCACATCATAGATTTTCACTGTCACATCTATCCCGATCCCATCGCCGAAAAGGCTACCCAGAGCATCTGCGATTTTTATGAGCTGGAAGGCGGTCATATGAACGGCACGGTGCAGACCCTGCTGCGGCAGGGTGATGCCGCAGGGATCGGTCAGTTTATTATCCTGCCCGTGGGTATGCGGCCGGACAAGGTGCGCCATGTCAACGACTTTATTCTGGCAGAAGCCGCAGGGCAACCCCGCTTCATTGGCTTCGGCACGGTACATGCAGGCATGGAGAATATCTGCGAAGAGGCGCAGTACATCATCGACTGTGGCCTTCACGGCGTCAAAATGCATCCGGATTTTCAGAAATTCGACATTGATGATGCGCGGCTGTTCCCCTTTTACGAAACCGTAGAAGGCAAACTTCCGGTGATGTATCACATGGGCGACAAGCGCTATGACTACTCCCATCCCCATCGGCTTCGCCATGTAATGGAGTTGTTTCCCAAGCTGCAGACGGTTGCCGCTCACTTCGGCGGTTACAGCATGTACGAGACCGCTTACGAGATTCTGAAGGACAAGGATTGCATATTCGATGTTTCCAGTTCCCTTATGTTTATGCCCGAGGGTGTGGCGGAACGCTATATCAACGCCTTTGGCGCCGAGCGCATGGTATTCGGCACGGACTATCCTCTGTGGGATCCGGTGACGGAAACGGAGCGCTTCTTCCGCCTTAAGCTGACGGACGATCAGTTTGAGCAGATCGCCCACAAGACCGCAGAAGCATTCCTGCACTTATAAGCACGAAGGACGCGCCGATGACGCGTCCTTTTTCCTATTTCTGTGCCGATGCTTCCGGGCCGAAAAATTCCCGCAGGGCGGTAAGATACGCTTCTGGTGCGATAGCATAGCTTAAGCCGTGACCGGCGCCGGGGATGGTCACCAGTCGCTTTTTTGCGGCGCAGGCTTCATAATTGATGCGGCTCATGTCGCAGGGCACAAAATCATCGCTCTCTCCGTGGAAGAAGATCACAGGCTTCGTGCACTTTTTCATGGCTTCCTCTGCGGAAGTTTCCTCCAAATCAAATCCACCGTAAAGACGGGCACCCAGCTTCACAAAAGGATAGCTGATCTTCGGCGGAAGCCCCAACTGGCGGATCACTTTCTTTATAATGTCCTTGGCGGAGTTGAAGCCGCAATCCGCAAGAATGCCGATGACATTCTCCGGCAGGGGATTTCCCGCCGCCATCAAAACCGTGGATGCGCCCATGGAAATACCGGTAAGGATCAGCTTCACATCGGGGCCGAAATGCTTAACGGCAAAATCCACCCAAGCAAGGCAATCCCTATGCTCATAGATGCCAAAGGTGATCGCGTGACCACCGCTTTTTCCGCTGCACCGCTGATCTACTACCAGTGCGCTTCTACCCACGGCGAAGCATCGCTGAACGCCGCCGGGAAGATCCCGCTCCGCGCTGCCCCGGTAGCCGTGGAACATCAGCTCGACGGGCGCGCCGGGGGCATATTCATAAAAATTACCGTGGAGTGGCAGTCCGTCAAAGGAAGTAATTTCAAATTCCTCGTGGGGCAGCGCCCGGGTCTGCCTTGCCCACTCTTCCATTTTAGGCCGGAACGGCTCATAGATTTCGCCTTCCGGGATCTCGATCACATCCGAAGGTGCTTTTGTTTTTCGGGAAACATAAAAGGCCATGCGGTAGCATATGTAAGCGATCAGCAGTACCGCAGCCACCAAAAATGCGGCAATGCCGCCCAGCAACAAAAACGGGTTCATAGCATCATCTCCTTTTGTTATTTTAGCATTCTTTCCCGGTTTTGTGCAAGTACCGCCAGGCAAAATTATATTTTTCTTGCCAAGGTCGCAAAAAACCGCTACAATAACAGAAACTGGTCGTTTAGGAGTTTCACCATGGATTCGGATCTGATGAAAGCAAAAGAACTGCTGTTAAACAGCAACCATACCTGCGTTCTTATGAAGGACGGTAAATGTTATTTCAGCGATCACCGGGGGGTAAAGCCGTTGCTTCAGTGGCTGGATGACGGCATCGACCTACGGGATTTTGCAGCGGCAGACAAGGTTGTTGGCAAAGCGGCCGCGTATCTTTATGTGCTGCTGGGCGTGAAAGCGGTCTATGCCCGGGTCATCAGCAGCCCTTCCATCGCCGTTTTGGAAGAACACGGTATCTCCGTCTTTTTTGAAACCAAGGTTGATGCCATTCGCAACCGGACCAACACCGGCCTTTGCCCCATGGAGCAGGCGGTAAAAACAGCCCAATCACCGCAGGAAGCGCTGATCATGGTACGGCAGGCTTTGGAAAAATTGAAATAAACGCAAAGAAAGGGTGCTTACGCACCCTTTCTTATTTTGATCATCCGTGATTTACCCGACCGATTTCCTTTCCATTTGCGTCATAGCTGACGGTCTCAACTTTTGTCTTGCCATCGGAAGCATAGGTGGTGATATCATAGGCCCAGGTCTTTTTGTCGATCCGCTTGACAGATTCCACGGTTCCGTTGCTTCTGTAAGTATACTGGTTTTCGCAGATCAGATCGTAACCCGGTCCGAATATAAAGTCCGCCTCCACCAGTCCATCCTCCCGGTATTCCTCCATAACAGAGCTTCCATCCGGTTCATGGACCTGCTTTTCCGTCAATCGGCCATTTGCGGTATATTCCATACGTTCCTTCATGCCAGCATTTTCATAATAGGAAATGATTGTATAATTCCGGTCTTCATCGTAGCTCGTTGTTGTCTTCATAAAACCAGAGGGATATCGTGTGTAAATATCTTCGCTTGTCAGTTTTCCGGCGCTATTATACATACACTTGCGGCTTTCCTGTCCGGTGACATTGTATTCCGTTTCCATCCTGCCGCCTTCGGGGAAGTAATAGATCTCCTTTACCAGTTTATTGGCACTGTTGTACTCGTTCACCTGAATACCGGTATTCTTGCCATCTTTGTCGAAATACGACTTCTTTATCTCGTTTCCTTTGGCGTCGTATTCCGTTACCGTACGGCCGCCAACAACCGGTAGCCATTCCTGCTTCTGCAGTTTTCCGGAAGCGTCATAGATATATTCCGTAATATCTCCTTCTGCGGTGGTTTCCCGTTTGCTTGTCATCACACCCGCATCGGTGTACTTGATCATTTCTGACGATCCGTCACTTCTCCCGGTCGTTTTCAATGTGCAAATGCCGCTTTCATTATAGGTTTCCCGTATTGTCTGTCCGGAATTGTCAAAGTAATCGCGCTTGCTGATGTTTCCGTTGGCATGATACTGACGCTGGTCGCAAGAGATGATGTTCTCATCTGCCGCATATCGATTATACTTTGTCAGCTTGCCCTGGGCGTTATACTCCCACTCGCTCCAAGTTCCGTCCGCATTTCGCTCGATCCGGCCAAGCTCCGTTCCCTTGCTGTCCTGCCAGACTTCAGTGGATCTGCCGTCAGGGTATTTCATAATATAGTGCAGCTCGTTATTGTCCTCATCGCACTCCAGCAGAGAATAGTCTCCGTTGGCTTGCCAGGTTTCCGACTTGATGATGGATCCGTTTTTGCGGTAAGACGTCACCGTCTTGCTGCCATCACTTTGGAACCATTTTGTTTCCGTCAGATTATTGTTTGCATCATAGGCGTTTTCACTCCAGTAAGAAGGCACACCCGGCTGTTCATAGAACACAAACTCAATTTGTTTTCCGTTTTTGTTCTTTACAGACTTTTCAGCAGATGCAAAGGACCCGTCATTATTATACTTAACGATTTCTTCCGTTTCGTTTCCGCCCGTATGATATGTCCAATCTATCACCCGGAGCACCTTATTGCCTGCAAGAAGGATCTTCTCCTGATGGATGGGTCTCTTCTTGCTGTCGTATTCTGTTACCAGCTTCGCAACCGCTGCGGGATCTCCCTCGTCTACGAAGGCATCTCCGGCATCTAAGTAGCTTACATCTTCCTTTCCGTCAGCAGGCGCTGTGGGTGCCGGCGGTGTGGTAGGCGTGGTAGGTGTTGTAGGAGCCGTAGGTGCGGGTGTGGTCGGCTTCGATGTCGTAGGTGCAGTAGGCGCTTCTGTTGGTTTCGGCGTGGTCGTCGCGGGCTCCGTAGGCTTAGGGGTAGTCACTACAGGCTCTGTGGGCTTCGGCGTGGTTACTGCCGGTGTCGTGGGCTTGGGTGTGGTCACTGCCGGTGTCGTGGGCTTGGGTGTGGTCACTGCAGGCTCTGTAGCCTTCGGCTTCGTTTCCGTCGGTTCCGTGGGCTTGGTAGCCGGCGCGGTAGAGGCGATCGGCGGCGCTGTAACAGTACCGGGAGCTGTTGCCTTACCGGTAGTATTTTGGATCTGTTCCATAGATGTACCGGGAGCAGCAGTCTCCACCGGCGTCTCCTCACCGCAGCCAACGATCACCGCAGAAAGGCTGACGCAAATCAAGACCCATAAAATCCAAAAAGACCTTTTCATGTTTACCCCTCCTTTTTCTTTCATAGTACCAGTTTGGCAAAAAAAGTCAACCGCAAAAGCAAAAAACGATGCCGAAAGGCACCGTTTTTTGTTTCATTTTAAACCTTCAGCCGCCAGCCGAATTCGTCGGGGAGTCTGCCCAGCTGGATACCGGTGATGGTATCGTACAGCTTGAGGCTGAGTTCGCCGGTCTCGCCGTTCTGAATGGTCATTACGTCGTCCTTGTAGCGCAGCTTGCCAACGGGAGAGATGACAGCTGCGGTACCGGTGCCGAAGAGC
>SVLC01000007.1 GCA_015068155.1 Oscillospiraceae bacterium
CCACTTATGCATCGTTTTACTGCTGCGATAATTTCTTCCACGCTTATTCTTGACATAATAATACTCCCCATAGTGTAGTCTCGAAATTTTTGTTATTTCGAGTGTCTACTCTATGGGGAGCATATCAAAAGCTCCGGGGATGTTTTTTTGTAAGCGGAATTTAGAAATTTGCCACCTCGCTGGACTTTAGCTGCAGCTGCAGCTTATCTGCAATCAAGGCAATGAACTCGGAATTGGTAGGTTTGCCCTTGGTATTACTGACCGTGTACCCAAAGAAGCGCTGGAGGGTATCCAGGTCACCTCTGTCCCAGGCCACTTCAATGGCATGGCGGATGGCCCGTTCCACCCGGGAGGGGGTGGTCTGGAAGGTCTTTGCCACCTGCGGATACAGCACCTTGGTGATGGCGTTGATCACATCCATGTCATTGACGGCGATGATAATAGCCTCCCGCAGGTACTGGTAGCCCTTGATGTGGGCCGGCACGCCGATTTCGTGGATGATACTGGTGACCATGGCTTCAATACCGGATTTGTCATTGCGCCGCAGGGGTTGATTTTGCCGATTGCTGCCCCGCAGCTCCTGCAGCCGGTCCACCAAGGCGGTCATATCGCAGGGCTTCAGCATCAGATACCGGGCGCCTAATCCGGCGGCGGTGGAGGCCACATATTCGGTGACGAAATTGGATGTAA
The DNA here is from genome assembly GCA_015068155.1 of Oscillospiraceae bacterium. Taxonomy (GTDB): domain Bacteria; phylum Bacillota; class Clostridia; order Oscillospirales; family Oscillospiraceae; genus Faecousia. The sequence goes on from SVLC01000007.1 coordinate 691, forward strand.
CCAGGATGGCCGGCCGATGTTCCTGGTTTGCCAGGGCCTGCAGGATGCTGATACCATCCCGTTTGGCCAACATCAGATCCAGAACCACCACCCGCGGCTTCAGTTCCAAAATGCGGCGCAGGGCAGTTTCGCCATCCCCGGCGGTGCCCACTACTTGAAAGCCACCGGCATGGGCCAGGGCGGAGGTAAGACCGGCGCAGAATTCCTCCGCGCTGTCGGCAATAAAAACAGTTGTAGGATGATCCATAATCGTGTGCTCCTGTCATTTGAATTTGGTGCCCATATCCGTGGGCCTTCGGAATTGACACCAATAATGTAGCATAATACCCATTATTTTGCAAGGCGATCGAGAAACAATCGTTCGCCAAAAACTGAGCGATTACACTAAAAAGCAGGAAAAAACGAAACTTTTCGACAAAAAACGACCAAGAATGTCGAAAACTATCCGGCTATAAAAAATGCCTGCCTGCTTGGTTGACGGAACGGATTTCTTGTTGTACAATAAAAGAAAACGAAAAGGAGATCTTACCTATGAATGAAATTTGGAATCTGGACCCGATGTATAAGGGGTTTGACGATCCTGCCTTTGAGTCCGATCTGACTGCCGCCAAGGAGAAACTGGATGCTTTGGAGGCGCTGATGGGTAAACTGTCCGACATGGAACCTGCCCGGGGCCTGCGGGAGGGCGTGCAGATCCAGGAGGAAGTTACCGACCTGCTGGGTAAACTGGTGCAGTATTCCGTGCTGCGGCAGAGCGCCAATTCCAAGGATGCCGAGGCCGGCTCCAATGTAGGCCGGGTCATGGCGCTTTACAGCCGCACCGCTGCGCCCACCGCCGCCTTTCAGGATTGGGCCGCCAAGCTGCCGAATCTGATGGAACTGGTAATGGCCGATGAAAAGCTGAAAAACTATGCGTTCCTCTTCCGCAATATGCAGGAGGATGTCCGTTATCTGCTGCCCGGCCAGGGTGAAGAGATCATGGCCCGGATGCAGCTGACCGGCGGCAATGCCTGGTCCGACCTGCAGGGTTATCTCACCAGCACTGTGCCGGTGTCCTACAACGGCGGCACCACCAATCTGTCCTCTATCCGCAATTTGGCCCACGATGCGGATCCTGCCGTCCGCAAGGCTGCGTTTGAAGCCGAATTGCAGTGCTACGACCGGATCAAGGATGCCGTGGCTTTCGCCCTGAATTCCATTAAGCTGGAGACCATCCATGATTGCCAGCTCCGCGGCTACGAATCTCCGCTGGAGCGGGTGCTGAAAAATTCCCACATGGAGCGGGCTACTTTGGATGCCATGCTTAGTGCTATGGATGAGTATCTGCCGAAATTCTGGCAGTACCTGAAGGCGAAGGCCAAGGTGCTGGGCCACGAGAACGGCCTGCCCTGGTACGATCTGTTTGCACCCATGGGCGCCTCCTCCACCAAGTTCACCGCGGAAACCGCCCGGGATTTCTTGGTGCAGCTGTTTAACGAGTTTAATCCCGAGGAAGCGGATATGATCGCCGAAGCCTTTGACAATGCCTGGATCGATTTCTATCCCCGGGACGGCAAAGCCGGCGGCGCGTTCTGCGCCGGTATCGAAAGCCTGGGTGAAAGCCGCATCCTCACCAACTTCTGCGGCACTTTCTCCGATGTGGTCACCCTGGCCCATGAGCTGGGACATGCCTACCATAATTCCTGCATCCGGGAGCATCTGCCGTTGAACAAGGATTATTCCATGCCCGTGGCGGAGACAGCTTCCACCTTCAATGAGTGCGTGGTCATGGCTGCAGCCATCGAAAAGGCCGCCGATCAGGCGGAAAAACTGGCGCTGATCGAGTCCCAGCTCCAGGATGCCACCCAGATCATCTGTGACATCTATTCCCGCTACCGTTTCGAAAGTCAGGTGTTTGCCAACCGGGAAACCCAGTTCATGGATGCCGATACCCTCAGCGACATGATGCTCCAGGCACAGAAAGAATGCTACGGTGACGGCTTGGATCACAACGCGCTCCATCCGTATATGTGGGTCAATAAGAGCCATTACTATGGCCCCAGCTTCTATAACTTCCCCTATGCTTTTGGCGGCTTGTTCGCCCGCGGTTTGTATGCCCAGTGTGAGAAGGAGGGCGCAGCCTTTGTGCCCAAGTATAAGAAGCTGCTGTACACCACCACCGTGGCCACTGCCGAGGATACCGCCCAGGTTGCCGGCATCGATTTGACGGATAAGGAATTCTGGCGCAGCGCTCTGCAGATGATCGCCGACCAGATCGATCTGTTCTGCCAGTTGGTGGAAGCATAAGAATAAACCGGAAAATGAAAGGAACAAATAGTATGGATGATCGTATTCTTTCTTTGAAGCATTTCCTGGACGCTTCCGCCAGCGTCTATCACGCCATTGATGCTCTGCGCAAGACCCTGGAGGAGGCGGGTTACACCCAGCTTTCCGAAAGTGAGACCTGGACACTGGTGCCCGGCGGCAAATACTATATGACCCGCAGCGGCACCGCCATTATGGCTTTCCGGGTGCCCCAGGGCACTCCCAAGGGCTTCATGCTGTCTGCCAGCCATTCCGACCGTCCCTGCTTTAAGGTCAAGGAAAACTGCGAACTGAAGGGCAACTATACCCGTATGGCGGTGGAGCGCTACGGCGGTATGCTCATCGCCCCCTGGCTGGATCGGCCGCTGTCCGTCGCCGGCCGGGTGCTGGTGGAAACCGAAACCGGCGTGGAAAGCAAGCTGGTGAATATCGATAAGGACCTGCTGCTGATGCCCAATGTGGCCATTCACATGAACCGCCAGGCCAATGAAGGCTATAAGTGGAATCCTGCTGTGGATACGCTGCCGCTGATGGGCGGCAAGGATGCCGCCGGCAAACTGGAAAAGCTGCTGGAGGAAGCCGCCGGCGGTAAGGTGCTGGGCCATGATCTGTATCTGTATATCCGGGAAAAGGCCAGTATTTGGGGTATGGATGAGGAGTATATTTCCTCCGCTGCGCTGGATGACCTGGCTTGCGCCTGGCTGTGCACCCAGGGCTTCCTGAAGGCTGCCGAAACCGAGGCCATCCCGGTGCTGTGCGTGTTCGATAACGAGGAAGTGGGCTCTTCCAGCCTGCAGGGCGCCGATTCCGATCTGCTGGGTCTGCTGCTGCAGCGGATCTGCGGCAGCCTGGGTCTGAAGCTGGAGAATATGCTGAGCCAAAGCTTCATGCTCTCTGCGGACAATGCCCACGCTATCCATCCCAACCATCCGGAATTTGCCGACCCCAACAATGCCCCTGTGGTGAATAAGGGCGTGGTGCTGAAATTCAACGCCAACCAGCGCTACACCACCGACGGCGTTTCCGCCGCCATCTTCCGCAAGATCTGCGGCAAGGCCGATGTGCCGGTGCAGACCTATTGCAACCGGGCGGACCTGCCCGGCGGCTCTACGCTGGGCAATATCTCCCTGACCCATGTGTCGGTGCAGAGCGCCGATATCGGCCTGCCCCAGTTGGCTATGCACTCCTGCTACGAGACTGCCGGCGTGAAGGATGCCATTTGGATGGAGGAAGCCCTCACCGCGTACTATTCCACCGCCCTGGAAGTGACCAACGGCGTGTATACCCTGAAGTAAAAAATCAACTGCCGCCGGATTCCGGCGGCAGTTTTTCGTGCGCTAATTTACGGAAAAACCCATGGTTTTTCCGTAAAAGAACATTTTCTGGCAGAGAATGCGCTGAATGCGAATCAAACTGTTAATCATGATTTCTGCATCCGGGTCTTCGTCTATGACACCCAGGCGATCCCGCAGGCGTTCATAGGCTTCGCTCATTTCGGCGTATAATCGGTCACATTCGCCACCTTCGTAATAAGCGTTTTCTACGCCTGGGACGGCGTATTGGCCGTGTACTTCACCACAAAGCGTTAGATAGATCTCTTCAAAATGATAATTTTTCATAAAACACCCCTTGCTGGATGTGATGTATACAAAGTCTACAATGTATTCGTAGCTTTGTCAAGGAAAAAGGTATACGATGTATACGGGTGATCCATATGAAAAAGAACGAGAGCATATCCTTCCGTACCGACGAAATAACCAAGAACATTCTCTCTGAGGTTGCTGCCAGCAAAAAGTGGAGCATATCGCTTTTGGTGGAAGATATTGTACAGCAGTGGATTGAAGAGAATGGTTTGCGCGGCACGGAAAACAAAGAATAAACCGGGACTTGTCAGCAAAGGACAGTCCCGGTTTTTCTTATTCTTCGATGGTTTCTTCCGTATTATTTTCATCCGGCGTATCATCCCGGAAACGCTCCTGGACGATGGCCATGGTGAAGCAAATCACGCTGAGGGCGGCAGTAGCGACACTGACATACAGCCAGGGGTCAGCCTGGATCACCGACAGCCAGTAATTGCCGCCGTAATACAGCACCCGGCCGATGCTTACCAGACACCGGGCGATGATCAGAATGGTCATCACCGCGCAGCAGCCGCCGATGGTTTTGAAGGGGATCTTCTGCATAGCGCTACCTCTTTCTCGTTATTCCAGCTCAAATGCGCCGGTATAAAGCTGGTAGTAGGTGCCCTTTTGGGCAATCAAGTCGTCGTGTGTGCCGCGCTCGATGATCTTGCCATGATCCAGCACCATGATGCAGTTGGAATTTTTAACGGTGGACAGCCGGTGGGCGATGACAAACACCGTACGGCCGGCCATCAGCTTATCCATGCCGTCCTGCACCAGTTTTTCTGTGCGGGTATCGATGGAAGAGGTGGCTTCGTCCAAAATCATCACCGGCGGATCCGCTACGGCGGCCCGGGCGATGGCGATGAGCTGCCGCTGACCCTGGGAGAGATTGGCGCCGTTGCCGGTAAGTTCTGTGTCATAGCCCTTGGGCAGGCGGGTGATGAAGTCGTGGGCATTGGCCAGCTTGGCGGCGTGGATGCATTCTTTGTCGGTGGCGGAGAGATTGCCGTAACGGATATTGTCCATCACCGTGCCGGTGAATAGGTTGGTATCCTGTAGCACCACGCCCAGAGAACGGCGCAGATCGGCCTTTTTGATCTTGTTGATATTGATGCCGTCGTAACGGATCTTGCCGTCGGCGATGTCGTAGAACCGGTTGATCAGATTGGTGATGGTGGTCTTGCCGGCGCCGGTGGCGCCCACGAAGGCGATCTTCTGACCGGGATTGGCATACAAGGTCACATCATGCAGCACCTGCTTCTCCGGCACATAGCCAAAGTCCACATTGTACATGGTGATATCGCCCTTCAGCTCGGTGTAGGTCAGGGTGCCGTCGCCATGGGGATGCTTCCATGCCCAATGGCCGGTGCGCTGGGCGCTTTCGGTGATGTTGCCGTTTTCGTCGATATTGGCGTTGACCAGGGTTACATAGCCATTGTCCACTTCCGGCTCCTGGTCCATCAGCTCAAAGATACGCTCCGCGCCGGCCAGGGCCATGATGATGGCGTTGAGCTGCATGGATATTTGGTTGATGGGCATATTGAAATTCCGGGACAGGACCATAAAGGCCATCAGGCTGCCCAAACTCAGAATGGGCTGACCGTTGATAAAGGTCACGCAAAGTATGCCGCCGACGATGGCCAGGATGGCGTACTGCACATAGCCCAGATTGTTGTTGATGGGGCCCATCATGTTGGAGAATTTGCCGGCGGCGTAGGCGTTGCGGCACAGCTCCTCGTTGCGCTGATCGAAATCATCCTTGGCAGCTTGTTCATGGTTAAAGACCTTGACTACCTTTTGACCGGTGATCATTTCTTCGATATAGCCGTTCAAATGGCCGAGAGAGCGCTGCTGACCCACGAAGAACTTGGCGGATTTGCCTGCCAGGGTCTTGGTGGTGAATACCACGGCGAAGATGGTTACCATAGCCACGATGGTCAGGATCCAGGATTCGATCAGCATGGTGACGAAAATTACCACCAGCGTTACCACGGCGGAGACCGCCTGGGGGATGGACTGGGAGATCATCTGCCGCAAAGTGTCGATATCGGAGGTGTAACGGGACATGATGTTGCCGGCAGTGTTGGAGTCGAAATACCGCAGAGGGAGGGTCTGCATTTTGGTGAACATATCATCCCGGATCTTCTTTTGGATACCCTGGGTGACAGCCACCATCAGATAGCTTTGCAGGAAGGTGGCCACCATGCCTACGGCAAAAATACAGGCAAGGCCTGCCAGGAAACGGAGGATGGGCCCGAAATCCGTGTTGCCGCTGGCAACATGGGCTTGAGAAAATCGTCCACCAGCCGGCCCAAAGCGGTGGCGCTGACGGCAGATACCAGGGCGGCAATGAAGATACAAAGCAACACCACAAAAATGCGCAGTTTGTACTGCAGCAGGTATTTCAGCAGGCGCAGGAAGGTCTGCTTGGGGTTTTTGGCCTTACGGCCATCGCCCATCATTTTTACAGGAGGCATTATTCTTCACCGCCTTTCTGCTGGGAATAGAAGACTTCCTGATAGATGGCAGAGGTCTGCATCAGCTGGTCATGGTTGCCTACGGCGCTGATCTGACCGTTATCCAGCACGATGATCATATCCGCATCCTGCACGGAGGCGATGCGCTGGGCGATGATCAGCTTGGTGGTGCCGGGGATCTCTTCCCGGAAGGCCTGCCGGATCATGGCGTCGGTGCGGGTATCCACCGCGGAGGTGGAGTCGTCCAAAATCAGCACCTTGGGTTTTTTCAGCAGCGCCCGGGCGATGCAGAGCCGCTGCTTCTGACCGCCGGATACATTGGTGCCGCCTTGCTCAATGTAGGTGTCATATTTATTCGGGAAGGCTTCGATAAAGTCATGGGCGCAGGAAAGCTTGCAGGCGTGGATCAATTCTTCGTCGGTGGCATTGGGGTTGCCCCAGCGGAGGTTTTCCTTGATGGTGCCGGAGAACAGCACATTCTTCTGCAGCACCATGGCAACATTATCCCGCAATACTTCCAGATCATATTCTCGCACATCCACGCCGCCTACCTTCAAGGTGCCTTCAGAAACATCGTACAGCCGGGGAATCAGCTGCACCAAAGTGGATTTGGAGGAGCCGGTACCGCCCAGAATACCCACGGTGGCGCCGGAGGGGATATGCAGGGTGACTTCCTTCAGCGCCCGGTGCTGGGCGGTGGCGCTGTAACGGAAGGAAACATTTTCAAAATCAATGGAGCCGTCGGCCACTTCCGTAACGGCCTGGGCAGGGGAGCAGAGGTTCGGTTCTTCGGCCAGCACCTCACAGCAGCGCCGCAGGGGCGTGCGGGACATAGTCATCATCACGAATACCATGCTCATGCTCATCAGCGCGGAAAGGATCTGGGTGGTGTAGGTGAACATGGAGGAAAGGTCACCGGTGGTAAGACCATTCAGGGGGTTGTTGCCGGAGGCGATCACCAGCTTGGCGCCCACCCAGGAGATGGAGATCATGCAGATATAGATGCAGGCCATCATCACTGGGGAGTTGAGGGAGAGGATCTTCTCTGCCCGGGAGAAATTCCGGGCCAGGTCGGCGGAGATATCGGTGAACTTTTCGGTTTCCTTCTCCTGGCGAACAAAGGATTTCACCACCCGAATGCCGTGGACATTTTCCTGGATCACATTGTTCAGCTTATCCAGCTTTCTGAAGCTGCGGTCGAAAATTTTGAATACCACAGGCGTCAGACAGACCAGCACCAGAATCAGCACCGGCATCACCTTCAGGTAGATCATGCTCAGCTCCGGAGAAAGCTGGAAAGCAAACACCAGCGCCAAAACCAGCATCATCACACAGCGGATGGTCATGCGGATCACCATTTGGAAGGTCATCTGCAGTTGGGCCACATCGGAGGTCAGCCGGGTGACGATGGAGGAAGAAGAGAATTTGTCAATATTGGAAAAGCTGAAGCTCTGGACACGGTGGAACATATCGTGACGCAGATTTTTGGCAAAGCCGGTGGCGGCTTTTGCGGCAAATACAGCGGAAAGCACGCCGAAGCAAAGACTCAAAATGGCGCAGATCACCAACTGGATGGAGCGGGTGACGATGATATGCATATCCTGCAGCTCGATGCCGAAGTCATACAGATTGGCCATTACCAGGGGGATCAGCACCTCCATGGTCACCTCGCCAACCATACAAAGCGGGCTTAGCAGCGCTGCCCATTTATATTCCCGGATGCACCGGGCAAGCCGAAAAATCATAGTATTCAATGTCCTCCTTTTAGCGGGTTTGGCTTGCAAAACAGATAAAATCCTTATTTTTTATCATAGCACATCGCTTTGGCGAATACAAGGGTCGGGGAGAAAATTTACAAATGGAAAAAATGTTGCGCAAAAACACGGTTTCTTCCGATTTTCCCCCTTGTAAAGACAGGAAAAATGTGATAAAATAAATTAGTTTGAGAATAATTCCCCAAATTAGGAGATTACCATATGGCTACATTACATGAAGAGATCAGCCGTCGCCGGACCTTTGCCATCATTTCCCACCCCGACGCCGGTAAAACTACCCTAACCGAAAAATTCCTGCTTTACGGCGGCGCCATCGCCCAGGCAGGCGTGGTCAAGGGCAAGAAAAATTCCCGTGCCGCTACCTCCGACTGGATGGAGATCGAAAAACAAAGAGGTATTTCCGTCACTTCCTCGGTGATGCAGTTCCAGTATGACGGCTTTTGCATCAACATTCTAGATACCCCCGGTCACCAGGACTTTTCTGAGGATACCTATCGTACGCTGATGGCTGCAGACGCCGCGGTGATGGTCATCGACGGCGCCAAGGGTGTGGAGCCCCAGACACGGAAGCTGTTCAAGGTCTGCGCCATGCGTCACATTCCCATTTTTACCTTTGTCAACAAGATGGACCGGGAGACCCGGGATCCCTTTGATCTGCTGGACGAGGTGGAGCGGGAACTGGGCATTGAAACCTATGCCATGAACTGGCCCATCGGTTGCGGTCAGGACTTTCAGGGTGTGTACGACCGGGAGCAAGGCCAGCTGCTGTTCTTCTCCGGTCCTAACGGACGGTCTAAGGCAGCCAAGATGGAAGTGGACTTGTACGATCCCCAGGTTGCGGTGCTGCTGGACAGCGAAAAGAAGCATCAGCAGCTCATCGACGATGTGGAACTGCTTTCTGCCGGACGGGAAATGGATGTTGAAGAGGTCCGCAACGGCCGCCTTTCTCCCGTATTCTTCGGCTCTGCGTTGACCAATTTCGGTATTGAGCCTTTCCTGGAGGCCTTCCTGAAGCTGACACCGCCTCCGCTTCCCCGGGTTTCCGACCAGGGATTGGTGGATACCTTCAGTCCGGATTTCTCTGCCTTTGTTTTCAAGATCCAGGCCAATATGAATAAGGCCCACCGGGACCGACTGGCCTTTATGCGGATCTGCTCCGGCAAATTCCAGCGGGACACAGAATACTATCATATGCAGGGCGGTAAGAAAATGCGTCTTTCCCAGCCCCAGCAACTGATGGCCGCCGAGCGAGAGATCGTGGATGAGGCCTATGCCGGTGACGTGATCGGTGTTTTTGATCCGGGTATTTTCTCCATTGGCGATACCATTACGGTGCCTGGCAAGAAATTCCTCTATTCCGGCATCCCCACCTTCGCCCCCGAGCATTTCTGCAGGGTGTCTGCCAAGGACTCCATGAAGCGTAAGCAGTTCGTCAAGGGCACCGAGCAGATCGCCCAGGAAGGCGCGATCCAAATTTTCAAGGTTCCCAATTCCGGTATGGAAGAGGTGATCGTGGGTGTTGTGGGTGTGCTGCAGTTTGAAGTGTTCCAGTACCGCATGAAAAATGAGTACGGTGTGGATCTGCGGATGGAGATGCTGCCCTACGAGGAGATCCGCCGCATCGAAAGCTATCCCGGCGACCTGAGCGATCTGAATTTGGGCAGCGATGCGGAGCTTCTGGAAGATTATCACGGCAATAACCTGCTGGTTTACTCCAGCTTCTGGGCCATTGATTTTACCAATCGCCGCAATCCCGGCCTGCAGGTGCGGGAAATTGTGGTGGAAGAGGGTTAACATTTTTAAGAAAGAGAGAAACGATATGCGTAAAATTTCTGCTTGCTTACTGGCTGTTGTGATGCTGCTGGTGTTGGTGATCCCTGGCACCGCTGCGGAAGTTTCCGTGCAGCATAACTATTCCAAGGAGGCCAATTCCGGCATCCGTCATGAAGTTTGCACCACCCTGGCCGGCACTTCTGTGGATACCTACTACACCGGCGATTATACCTTTGATGCGCTGTCCGAGCAAACCGGCGATGCGCTGCTGCAGACGCTTCGTACGCTGATGAAAACGACCCACACCTATCAGACCAGTTACGATGAGTGCCGCGACCTGGCAGTGAAAACCGATTGCGAAAACGGCGACGGCACTACCATCAATCTGCTGTATTCCAGCTTTGTTACTGACCGGAAGGGTTACATCAACGATACCTCCAAGGGTTGGAACCGTGAGCACGTTTGGCCCAAGAGCCTGGGTGGCTTCAATACCACCGGCGCCGGCGCGGACCTGCATCACATCCGCCCCACCGACTCTTCCCTGAATGGCACCCGTGGCAATGATTTTTACGGCTATGCCACCGGTAATGTCAAGGAAATGTATGGCACCGTGGTTACCGGCGGCGCCCACGGCGGCAAGAAAGGCGGCGGCTACATGGAGCCTTTGGACAATGTCAAGGGCGACGTGGCGCGTATCTGCCTGTATGTTTGGGTCCGTTACGGCGGCGAGCTGAGCAAGTGCAGCGCCATTACCAATGTGTTCCAGAGTGTGGATGTGCTGCTGGAGTGGTGCGCTTTAGACCCGGTGGATACCTGGGAAATGGGCCGCAACGAAGTGGTATACGGTATTCAGGGCAACCGGAATGTGTTTATTGACTATCCCGAACTGGCTTGGCAGGTTTTCGACAGAGAAGTGCCGCAGGATGTGGTCACTCCCTCCGGCAGCAATTCCTGCGAGCATCTGAACACGGAACTGGCGGATCTGGAGCCTACCTGTGAGAAGGATGGCTTTACCGGCGGCACGGTGTGTTCTGATTGTGGCAGAGTGGTAGAAGGCGGCACTGTGGTGCCTGCTACCGGCCATCAGAATGTGGAAGCCCGTAACCAGAAGGATGCAACCTGCGCGGAAGAAGGCCATACCGGCGATATGTACTGCGTCGATTGCGGCGAATTGGTGGCCGGGGGCAGTGTGATCCCCACTACGGAGCATCTGCATACTGAGATCCGCAACGCCTGGGAGGCTGTGTGCAATATGGCCGGCAACAGCGGTGATATCTACTGCACCGATTGCGGCCAGCGGGTAAGCTACGGCAAGCTGATTCCGGCCACCGGCAAGCATACCTTCGGCGACGTGGATGACAACGGCGCCCACAGCTGCACCGTCTGCGGTTTCAGCGAAACCGTGGAGCAGGAGAATGACAAGGGCGGCTGGATATGGATCGCCGTTGCCGGCGCCGGCGTTGTGGTCATTGGCGCTGCGGTTGCCGCAGTAATGGTGATCAGCAAGAAGAAAAAGGCATAAAATTTCCTCCGGGTGCAGATGTGCTGCGCCCGGAGGTTTTTTCAAAATATGTCCATGATCCTTTGGTTGCCTCTTCGCAGGATATCGTCGGTGTGTGTTCCCAAAGCCAAATGCAGCAGATTTTCTTCCGTCTCACAGCCGTGGGTCACGGCCCAGGCACCGGCATCGCTGCCGCAGGCCAGTAAGCCGCCCAGGGCGGCATATTTTGCCACATTTTCCAGGGCGCTGTGTAAAATCGCCTGAACGGCAGTTTCGTCAAACCGCCCTTTGCCCCGGAGATTGCCAATGGTGGACAGGGTAGGAACCCAAACAGTTCCGGCTTCTGCCATGGCGGCCAGCGCGTCATCATCCAGATATGCGCCGTGTTCCACCGAGTCTACGCCGGCTGCGCTTGCCGCTTCCACGGTGCGGGCGCCGTTGGCATGGGCCATGACGGGAAAACCTTCTTCGTGGGCGATATGGATCAGTTCCCGGATGTCCTGGGGCGGCAGTCCCGGTTGGGTCAGCACGCCAAAGCGGTCAAAATCCATCAGCCCGGAGATCATGATCTTGATAAAATCCGCGCCCTGTGCCCGCATTTTCTCCACAAGAAGCCGGTATTCCCGAAAATCTTCGTATTTTTCCCCGATAAATACGCCGTAATGTCCCACCTTGCACAGCGGCGACAGAGGCGTACGATAGCGGATGCCGTATTCCGGCGCCAACTCCCGGGCGCGTTTGCCTACGTCCCAGCGATCACCGCCATCCCGCAGATAGGTGTAGCCCAGGACTTGATACCGGGCCAGGGCCTGTCGGATAAAAGCATCGTCCGGGCCGTTTTCGTGGCGGGCGATGGCGCTTTTCCAGCTTACGCCGTCCAGCACCATATGCATATGGCAATCACATTTCATGGCCATCCCTCCTTTGCTTCCAGTATAGCAAATTCTTTTTCATCCTGCAACAAAAAAGCACCGCCGAAGCGGTGCTTTTGTTCTGATCAGGCTTTGCCGGCGCAGCCCAGGACATTGATCAGCTTGTGGCGGACCATTTCCTTGATGTTGGCGCGGGCGGGCTTCAGGTATTCACGGGGGTCAAACTTGCTGGGGTTCTCGTTCATGAACTGGCGGATGGTGCCGGTCATGGCCAGACGCAGGTCGGAGTCGATGTTGATCTTGCACACGGACAGAGCGGCGGCCTTGCGCAGCTGCTCCTCGGGTACGCCGATGGCGTTGGGCATCTTGCCGCCGTTGGCATTGACCATGGCAACATAGTTCTGGGGAACGGAGGAAGAACCGTGCAGCACGATGGGGAAGCCGGGCAGACGGCGGGTCACCTCTTCCAGCACATCGAAGCGCAGGGCGGGGGGGACCAGGATGCCCTGTTCGTTGACGGTGCACTGTTCGGGAGTGAACTTGTAGGCGCCGTGGCTGGTGCCGATGGCGATGGCTAAAGAGTCGCAGCCGGTGCGGGTGACGAACTCTTCCACTTCCTCGGGGCGGGTGTAGGAGGCGCACTCAGCGGACACATTCACTTCGTCCTCGATGCCAGCCAGGCTGCCCAGCTCAGCTTCAACAACGACACCGTGGTCGTGGGCGTACTCCACCACGCGGCGGGTGATGGCGATATTTTCCTCAAAGGACTTGGAGGAAGCGTCGATCATAACGGAGGTGAAGCCGCCGTCGATGCAGGACTTGCAGGTTTCGAAGCTGTCGCCGTGGTCCAAATGCAGGGCGACGGGAATGTTGGGGCACTCAATGACAGCGGCCTCCACCAGCTTCACTAGGTAGGTGTGGTTGGCGTAAGCGCGGGCGCCCTTGGATACCTGCAGGATAACGGGAGAATTCTCCTCTTTGCAGGCTTCGGTGATGGCCTGGACGATCTCCATGTTGTTGACGTTGAAAGCGCCGATGGCATAGCCGCCGTCGTAGGCCTTCTTAAACATCTCGGTAGTGGTTACAAGAGCCATAATATCGATCCTTTCTTATGTAGCGGCCAAAGCCGCATATATTCACATCTACTATTATAGCAGATTATTTTCGCATTTCAATTATAAATATTATGAAATACACCGGGGTTTTCAGAAAAAATATTGTATAATTTATCGGTGAAATTTCTATTTACCTTTTGTCGGAAATGGAGTATAATGCAAAAAGAAAATAACAGCAAGGAGTGTTTATATGAAAATTTCCCCTCTGCAGCTGGCAAGATACCAGTATGCCCCCAAGTTGCCCGGTATGCTCAGAAACGGCATTGCCGAGATTTGTGTACAAAATGGCGCAGCTACCGAGTCTGTGGCGGATCAGCAGAAGGTTCGCGCACTGTTTCCCAATACTTACGGTAAAAATGAGATCACCTTCCGGAAAGGTGAAAATACTTCCGAAGCCAGAAAACTGACGGTGGGTGTGATCCTGTCCGGTGGCCAGGCTCCCGGCGGCCACAATGTTATCTGCGGCTTGTACGATGCGCTGAAGGCGCTGAATCCCGAAAACCAGCTGTATGGCTTCAAGGGCGGTCCCAGCGGCCTGCTGGATAACAATTTCATCGTTTTTGGTGACGAGTACATCGATCAGTACCGCAATACCGGCGGCTTTGATATCATCGGCTCCGGCCGCACCAAGCTGGAGACTGAGGAACAGTTTGCCGTTGTTGTGGAAAACTGCAAGAAAAACGGTGTCAACGCCATCGTCATCATCGGCGGCGACGATTCCAACACCAACGCCGCTGTGCTGGCGGAGTTCTGCGCTGCCCACAATACCGGCATCCAGGTCATTGGCTGCCCCAAGACCATCGATGGCGACCTGAAGAACGAGGATATCGAATGCTCCTTCGGTTTCGACACCGCCACCAAGACCTATTCCGAGCTCATCGGCAACATCGCCCGTGATGCCAATTCTGCCAAGAAGTACTGGCACTTCATCAAGGTCATGGGCCGTTCCGCTTCTCATGTGGCCCTGGAATGCGCGCTGCAGACCCAGCCCAACATCTGCCTGATCGGTGAGGAAGTGGCGGAAAAGAAGATGTCCCTGGCCCAGGTTGCCGATATGATCGCCGATTCCGTGGCCGCCCGCGCTGCCAACGGCATGAACTTCGGTATCGCCATCATCCCCGAGGGCATTGTGGAATTTGTTCCCGAATTCTCCGTGCTGATCGCGGAGATCAACGAGCTGTTGGCCGGCGAGAAGACCCAGCAGTTCAATGCGCTGCCCACCTGGGCCGAAAAGTACGCCTTTATTAAGGCCGGTCTGACGGAGGCATCCTTCTCTGTTTTTGCGATCCTTCCCGAAAACATCCAGCAGCAGCTGTTCCTGGAGCGTGACCCCCACGGCAATGTGCAGGTGTCCCTCATCGAGTCCGAAAAACTGTTCTCCGCCCTGGTCAAGGAAAACCTGGCCCAGCGGAAGAAGAACGGCACCTACAAGGGTAAGTTCGGCACCCAGCATCACTTCCTGGGTTACGAAGGCCGCTGCGCTTTCCCCTCCAATTTTGATGCGGATTACTGCTACTCCCTGGGCTACAATGCCGCTATGCTGATCCAGTACGGCTACACCGGCTACCTCAGCAAGGTCTCCAACCTGCAGGCTCCTGCGGATCAGTGGGTGGCCGGCGGTATGCCCATGACCAAGATGATGAACATCGAGCGCCGTAACGGCAAGGATAAGCCCGTTATCCGCAAGGCACTGGTGGAGCTGGACGGCAAGCCCTTCCGGTACTTCGCTGCCCACCGTGACCAGTGGGCCATCGAGACCTGCTATACCTATCCCGGCGCCATCCAGTACTTTGGACCTTCCGAAGTCTGCGACCAGCCCACCATCACCCTGACCCTGGAAAAGGCCTGATATATGATGAACACCGCCTGGCCCGTTATGGGCCAGGCGGTCATTTTATTGTTCTCGCGATTGGCAAGTAAACAAAATAATTTGCTTATTCTCCGCCTCCTGCCGCAAAATCTCCATAGCGGCGGCGTGGCGGGGGTCGTCAAACCGCACCAAAGCATCGTCCAAAATCAGCGGCGCCTCCGGGGTCAATTCCCTGGCAACCGCCAGCCGCAGGGCGAAATACAACTGATCCATGGTGCCTTCGCTGCGCCACTGGGCGGTGTGAAGCACATTTTCGCCGGTGGCCGCGGCATTGACGGACAGATCCTGCTGCAGCTGCAGCCGGTCATAACGACCGCCGGTAAGCTTGCCGAATAGCGCCTGGGCTGCCTTGGCGATCCGGGGAGCAAACCGCCGCTGCAATTCCGCAGTGGCTTTTTCCAGGGTTTGCAGCGCCAGCTCCAGGGCCTGAAAGGTCTTATGCAGCTTATCCAGCCGGGCATTCACCGCATCCAGCTTATCCTGCAGATCCTTTTCCGCCCCCAGCGCATCCATCCGGCCCTGGCATTGCCCCAGCCGGATCTGCAGCTGCTTCTGCTCAAAGGCCGCATCGGCCAGAAGTTTGGCGGTCACAGTTTCCGACCAGTTCAGATTGTCCTCCATGGTGGGTTTTTCCACCACTTTTGCCATGACTTTGATGGCAGCTGCGTGTTCTGCGGCCCGCTGTTGTTCTTGCTGCGCAATGGCAAGATCATCGTGCAGCCGCAGAACCGAACGCCAATGCTCAATGGCGCCGGGCAGACTATTTTCCTGGGTCGCTTCCCGGATGGCTGCGTTCAATTCGGACAAACGCTGGTTCATTTGTTGGCGGGATTGTTGATACTGAGTCAGCTCCGCGTCATAAGCGGCTTGCTTCTGCGCATATTGGTGGGCAGATGCCAGCCAATCCTGCGGATCGCCACCGCCATAGCGAGTGCGGATGGATTCCGCCTTGGTCCGCCTGGCGGCAAATGCGGCTTTTTCCTTGCTGATGCGGACAACGGAAAAACTCGAAAGGCAGACACCGACCCCAAACATCAAGAGTCCTGGGATGAACCATTCTGCCAACAATAGGGCAGCGCCAATGGCAGCGGCCAATACAGCGAGGATCCAGAAGGGAAATCCCTTTTTGGAAATTGCCATGCAAGCGTGATAATCGGCAATGTCTGTGTTGACCTGGTCAACGGCCTTGTTGGCAGGCAGGTTATATAAGCAAGGAGGGACATTGGGCGCTTGAGGCGGCGGAGGGAGCAAGTGGGCATCCATCTGCACGGCTTGCAGTTGCTGCTGCAAAGAAAGCAAATTTTCCAAACATTGCTTTGCGGTTGCCGATGTGGGTAGATCTGCGCACCGGGCAGTTAGTATGTCAGCATGTCTTGCGGCAGCAGCGGCAGTCGCTTCTGCCTGCAAAATGCGCCGGTTGTTTTCCTCGGAAGCGGCATATTCCAGCGCCTTTTTGTGATTTTCCAGGCCTGCGATCTGTTCTTCCAGCTCTTTTTGCCGCTGCTGGATGGCAATTTGCTGTTTTTTTGCAGCGGAAAGCTCGGAAAGCTTGTTTTCCAGGGCCGCTTTTTCCATTTCTGCCTGGGGGATCAGACCGTTGACCCGGTTGGAGCGGCATTTGTTTTTCAGATCCTTCAGCTTCTGCGCCAGTAGATCCGCTTCGCCGCTGTCGTCACCGGTGGTCACCAGGGCGTTGAGTCGCCGGCGCAGGGGCTCGTCCTCCGTTACCGGCAGGTCTGCCAAACGCAGATAGCCGGCCCTGAGAAATACGCTTTTTTCCACCCCCAGCAGCATTTGACCGCAATTTGCGCCGGTCAATTCCGGGACGGGAAGACCGCTTTGGGTTTCGTAGGCCCGGAATTCGCCCATAGGCGTGCGGCCTTTGGTCCACCGTTCAATGGTGATATCCCGGCCGTTCCAGTTCAGGTCCATACGGCCCGCCATGGGGCTGCCGGACCAGGGCGCATAACGCTCCTTGACGGCCAGGGTGTTTTTGGTGGTCTTTTCCCGGGTGTCCAGGCCGTAGAGCATGACGGCCAGGAAGGCACACCAGGTAGATTTGCCCCATTCATTGGGGGCGGTGATAATGTTCAGGCCCGGCCGCAGTTCCAGGGCCTGATTTTCCAGTTTGCCAAAGGTGGCGGTCATGGAATGGATCTTCATGGCAGCACCACCTCCTGACCGTCCAGGATCTTTCGGGATATTTTCGCCGCCAAAATGGCAGTTTCCGCATCCTGCTCCAATGCGTCGTGCAGCATATGGAAGAAATTTCCTTCCAGGGTATCTTCTCCGATGCAACCCCAAAGATCGACGGGGGGCTGGGTGTGATCCCGGATGGTCAAATTCGGGAAATCGGGGAAGGAGATGGCACCGGCATCAAAGGCTTCCCATTCGCCGGTGAGGGTGACGCGATAGAAATCTGCGTTGCCCATCGCCGGCAAAACGGCGCGCACCGCTTCTGCCGGGGTGGTGGTGACTTCTGTCTGCAGATCAAAAAAACGGGGGGTATCCAGGGGGATAAAGCGGAGGGCTTTCTCGTCGGTATCCACCAAATACACACCTTTTTCGCCGCACTCGTCGTTGCCCCGGCCCATGGGACAGCCGGGCCAGCCGCAAAGGGTGTTTTCGGCCAGGAATTGTCCGGCTTTATGGATATGACCAAGGGCCAGGTAAGTAAGGCCGGAGGCGGCCACCTGGGCCTGGGTGATGGGACAGTAGGGAGCGTTTAACTGGGTGGGATCGCCATGCAGGACGGCAATGTGGCAGGCTTCCGGCCCTTCGGTGTGGAAATGCTCCAGCAAAGCGCCGCAATCCATACTTTGATAGCCGGCGCCATAGACCCGGCAATCCAAATCGGGCAGGGGAATGCTCTCTATGACCGGTTTCGTAAAAATGTGTACGTTTTCCGGCCAAATTGCCGTTAAATACGGACTGTCCGGATGACAAAAATCATGATTTCCGGGAGAAATGAAAACGGGCACCGCTGCCTCCTCCAACGCCTGCATCACGCGCCGCAGGCTGTCTGCGCTGTGGGCGCCATCAAACAGGTCGCCGGAAAGCAGCAGAAGATCGCAGCCCTCGGTCTTGCAAAGCTCCGCGATCTGGCCGGGCAACGCCAATTGGGCTTGCCGCAGAGTGGCCAGGGCTTTGCCGGTGTGACCGGTGAAGGGGGTATCTAGGTGCCAATCAGCGCTGTGAAGAATTTTCATCAGTTAGATCCACCCTTTCTGCTTTGCGGCAAAGTTTGGTTTCTGTGTCGATGGTAAACAGAACGGCTTCCAGCTTGGTGGGGCCATCGGCCCATTGATAGCGCTGGTATAGGTCGCCCTTGAATTTGGAGATGGAAAGCTCCGGCCGGATGCCTAGCACGGAGTTTTTTGGGCCGGTCATGCCGAGGTCAGTAACATAGCCCGTACCCTTGGGCAAAACCTGGGCATCGGCGGTGGGCACATGGGTGTGGGTGCCCCAAACGGCGGATACCTTACCGTCCAGCATGTAGCCCATGGCCAGCTTTTCCGAGGTGGCTTCGGTGTGGATCTCCACGAAAATATACTTGGCGTCTATCCTGGGCAGGAGTTTTTCGACCATCAAAAAGGGATTGTCCGGGCCATAATCCATGTTGACCCGGCCGATGAGATCGATCACAGCCACAGAACCGAATTTGGTTTCGTACACGCCCCAACCCTTGCCCGGTACCTGGGGGGCATAGTTCATGGGCCGGAGGATGCGGCTGTTTTCGTCCAGATAGTCGCAGATCTCTTTTTTTGCGAAGCTGTGGTTGCCCAGGGTGATCACATCGGCGCCGGCATCGAAAATATCCTCGGCCTGATTGGGGGTGATGCCCACCACGGCGGCGTTTTCGCCGTTGACGATGACAAAATCCGCCCGTGTTTTCCGCTTGAGATATCTGAGGCTGCGGCGGATCCGGTCCATGCCGGGATTGCCCACCACATCGCCTACGCATAACACTTTGAATTCCATAGCCATTCCTCCGTTTCTTTGCCTATAGTATATACCACAAAATGAGCGGATGCAAGAAAAATGTAAATTGGGGTTTATTGTTCCAAAGCCTTCCCCTGGGGGAAGGTGGATTTTTCAATTCGCCCCAAGGAAGGGCGAATTGGAAAAGACGGATGAGGGTGTTCCTAATCCGATCTGATATGACATTTTTGTATAATCGGCATAAGGAAGTCCCTTATCAGTCACCACAATCGGTTCCGAAGCGCTGATTGTGGTGACAGCTATTCATTATGGTATGATTGCTCCCAGCAATCATTGTGATTTGAAAATTCGCTGCGCTCTGCAACACCCCCAGGGGAAGCCTTTGCGCCCTGTGGGCGCGGTCGCCCCACGGAAATTGGAACAAAAAAGAGCGCCGTAATGACGGCGCTCCGGTGATCAGCTATTCTGCTTGCGGGGGTAGGGCTTCTTTTCGTCGGTCAGGTCCATGAGAAAATCCAGGCTGGTGTTGTAGTATTTTGCCAGGATCATTAAATTATCCACTGTGGGGAGCGCGTCGCCGGATTCGTATTTTGAGAGCATACTCTGGCTGATGCCGGTATCCATTTGGACCTTTACCTGGGTGTAATCCTTGGTCACACGAATAAGTTTTATGTTTTTCATAAAATACCGCCTCTGACTATTTTATTCTATTATTTCATAGAATAGTACGGATAGAAATAAGCGGTTGTAATATAATATTATAATAAGAAATAATATATTACCAATGGAAAAATCTTGACATTTACAAGATTGGATAATATACTGGAATTAGGTCAAAAACATATATTCAAAAAACAGAGAGGAGCATGGAAAATGAAGAAGTGTATTGCAATTTTGCTGCTGGCTGTGATCTTAGTGTCCCTGAATGCCTGCAATTTCACGCAGAATATGGCGGGCAGTATGGCTGGAGAAGCGCAGGCAACACCGAAGGTCAAGGAAATGATGACCCTCCTTGCGCAGAAGCGCACGGCAGATGCCGAAGCATTGATGCATCCCAAGATGGCCGGTAGAGCCGGCGCGGCAATTGCTCAGGTCGTGGAATATCTGGACGGCCGCAAAGCGGCTACCATGGAAGTGGCGAGTATCCAGGTCAATTCTTCTGCGGGTACTTCCGGCACCATGCGCCAGGAGAATGTGGCATACAAAGTCAGTTTGGAAGACAATACTGTAATTTATTTGAATGTGATTTACCTGTCTGATAATACCGGCGAAGGCTTCGTGAGCTTTCAGGTAGTTTTGGGTGTGGCAGAATAATTGACTGATATCAATAACGAGGAGCGCTGCGGCTGCAGCGCTCCTTTTTTGTTATCTCTGATACTCAAACTCAAAATCGTAAATATCCACGGTGTCGCCGTCTTCGATGCCCATTTCTTCCAGCCGGGCAAACAGGCCGCACTTGCGCAGCTGCATATCGAAGTGGTTTCTCGATTCGTAATCATCGAAATTGATGTTCTCGATGAGCCGCTCCAGCCACCGGCCGGTAACCAGCCAGGTGTTGCCGTAATGCTCGATGTCGAAGTCCTTGGGGTCGGCGGGGGCTTCGATCAGCTCCACATATTCCGGCTCGTAAATGGTCACGGGAGGCAGATCCTGCAGCTTTTGGGCGATCACCCGCATCAGCTGCCTGGTGCCCTGGGTGGTGCCGGCGGAGATCTCATACAGTTCACAGCCTGCGGCTTCCACATGGGCCTTCAGCCGCTGCAGATTGTCGGAATCCGGGGGCAGCAGATCGGTTTTGTTGGCAGCCACGATCATGGGCCGGTCGGACAGATCCACGGAATAGTTTTCCAGCTCGGCGCAGATGGCATCGAAATCCTCCACCGGATCTCTGTCCTCACTGCCGGAAACGTCGATCACATGTACCAGCAGGCGGCAACGGTCGATATGCCGCAGGAAATCGTGACCCAAACCGGCGCCCTCAGCGGCGCCTTCAATGATGCCGGGGATATCCGCCATGACGAAGGACACGCCCTCGTCCACATAGATCACGCCCAAATTGGGGAACAGGGTGGTAAAATGATAGTTGGCGATCTTGGGCCGGGCGTTGGAGGTGACAGAAAGCAGGGTGGACTTGCCTACATTGGGGAAGCCTACCAGACCCACATCAGCCAAGAGCTTCAGCTCCATGATGATGTCCCGCTCCTGACCCTTGAGGCCTGCCTTGGCAAACCGGGGGATCTGCCGGGTGGGGGTGGCATAGTGGGAGTTGCCCCAGCCGCCCCGGCCGCCCTTGGCGATGATGAAATCCTCGCCGGTGGACATATCCACGATGACGGCATTGGACTCTGCATCCCGTACCACGGTGCCTCTGGGTACCTCGATAATGAGATTCTCGCCCCGCTTGCCGCTCATATTGCGGCCCTGACCGTTGGCGCCGGCCTGGGCGGAATATTTACGCTTATAGCGGAAGTCCAGCAATGTGGACATGTGGTCGTTGACCCGCAGAATCACGCTGCCGCCATGACCGCCGTCGCCGCCGTCGGGACCGCCGGAGGCAACATATTTTTCCCGGTGGAAGGCCACCGCGCCGTCGCCGCCCCGACCGCCGATCACCGTGATTCGCACTTTATCTACAAACATAGGAAATCCTCCTTCGTAAAAGGAATAAATGGGTTGATAATGTCATAAATGGTTGTTTACAGGATAACAGGTGTATGAAAAGCGCGTGTCATCCTGAGGGAGCGAAGCGAGTCGAAGGATCCGTATCCTTTTTGAAAATCCATCGAAAAGAACGGATTCTTCGACTTCGCCGCCCATGGGCGGCTTCGCTCAGAATGACATACTCTTTACACTTATCAAGATAAACAACAATTTATCACACTACAAACCTTTAAGAAAAAGGGCTGTCGCATATAGTTTGCAACAGCCCTTCGTTCTTAATGCACAATTACTGCTCAGCGTACACAGAGCACTGACGGCGATCCTTGCCCTTGCGCTCGAAACGGACAGTGCCGTCTACCAGAGCGAACAGCGTGTCGTCGCTGCCGATGCCAACATTGACACCGGGATGGATGTGGGTGCCTCTCTGGCGAACCAGGATATTGCCGGCCAGAACGAACTGACCGTCAGCGCGCTTGACGCCCAGGCGCTTTGCCTTGGAGTCACGGCCGTTCTTGGTGGAACCGCCGCCCTTATGGTGCGCGAAGTACTGAATACCAATCTTCAGCATGGTATTACACCTCCAAAACTTCAATATAATCAGGATAATCCTCCCGCAGGCTCAGCAGGGTGACCATCATGCCGGAAAGAACGGCCTGGACGGTATCCTCTTCGTCGCAGGAAGCGGGGAGCATCAAGGTGATCCGAGCATCCTCGTCCTTGACGCGGACCTTGGCCTTTGCGCCGCACACATCATTAATGGTGGCTTCGGCCATGGTAACAATGGCGGAAATAGCTGCGCAGACGATATCCTTGCCTGCCTCAGCGTAGCCGCTGTGTCCGGACACGGAGAATCCGGTGATTCTCTCGTTCTCGGTAAAAAATTCGCATCTAGTCATAATTCAATTACAGAGCGATCTTGGTGATTTCCACCTTGGTGTAAGGCTGACGATGGCCGATGTGCTTCTTCTCGCCCTTCTTAGCCTTGTACTTGATGACGTCGATCTTCTTGCCCTTGCCGTTCTTAACGACCTTGGCCTCGACAGCAGCGCCTTCCACCACGGGAGCGCCGATCTTGGAGTTCTCGCCGTCCAGGATGGCCAGGACTTCGTCGAACTTCACGGTGGACTCTTCCTCAGCGTTCAGCTTCTCGATGAACAGGATGTCGCCCTCGGACACGGTGTACTGCTTGCCACCGGTAACGATGATTGCCTTCATTTCTTTGTTTCACCTACTTCGTTTTTGTAGTCTCGCTCTAAAGGCGTGGCATATTTTTGGCATGCCAACTTAAGCCCCTTCGATGCGGCTGGACTATTTTAGCATCGCAAACGGCAAAAGTCAAGAACTTTTTTGCTTAAAATCCAAGTTTTTTTGCGGAAATTTGGGGAAAAACAAAGCATATGGCATGGGTGATCAAGGATGAATTTATTGTTGCATTGCACTTCGAAATATTATATAATCAAAGAAAAACGAGAGGCGGTATTTTATGGCATCCAAAGTGTATTTCTCCCGCGCCATCACCCCAGAGAAAGTTCTGCAAATGTACACCCTTTTGGGCAAACAGCTTCCCGGCAAGGTGGCCATTAAGGTCCATTCCGGCGAAAAAGGCAATCAGAATTTCCTGCGGCCCGATTTCTGGAAGCCGGTGATCGACCATGTGGGCGGCACCGTGGTGGAATGCAACACAGCTTATCCCGGTCAGCGCAATACCACCAAGAAGCATCTGAAGCTGTTTGACACCCATGGCTGGAGCCGGTATTTTCCGGTGGATCTGCTGGATGCGGAAGGACCCGACATGGTGCTGGAAATCCCGGGCGGCAAAATCATCCGCAAGAACTATGTGGGCAAAGATATGGCCAATTATGATGCCACTCTGGTGCTTTCCCATTTCAAGGGCCATCCTATGGGCGGTTTTGGCGGCGCGTTGAAGCAGCTTTCCATTGGCTACGCATCCGCATTCGGCAAGGCCTATATCCATGGCGCCGGCGAGCCTGCCAAAATTTGGACGGCGAATCAAGACGCTTTTAAGCGGGCCATGGCGGATGCGGCCATGTCCGTGGTGGAATACTTTAAGGGCAACGCGGTGTACATCAATGTGATGAAGAACATGAGCGTGGATTGCGACTGCTGCGCCATCGCCAAGGATCCCTGCATGGGGGATATCGGCATTTTGATCTCCGAGGATCCTGTTGCCCTGGACCAGGCCTGCGTGGATTTGGTGTACGCCTCCGATGATCCCGGCAAGGAGCATTTGATCAAGCGCATGGAGAGCCGTCACGGTATTCTGATCGTGGAGGCCGCTGCGGAACTGGGCTTTGGCAGCCGGGAATATGAACTGATCGAGGTGGAGTAATTTGTCCTGTCAAGGAAATTGCAGTAGCTGCTCCGGCTGCGCCAATGTCCTGGAATTGACCCAGGGAGAAATCGATATTTTGACGGCCCTGGGCCAGTATGCCTTTCTGCCCATCGCCCGGCGGGCCGATGATATGGTGCCGGTGTATTTGGAGGATGACCGGTACGCCAAAGAGGAATACAGCCTGATCCTGCAGGTGCTTGAGCAGAAGGGGCTGATCTCTTTGGATTATGACAAGGCCTTGCCCCACGCGGATATGACCGCCTATGCCGATTATCCCGTCAAAGGTTCCATGGCCCTCACCGCCCGGGGGCAGACCGTGGTGGAAATGCTGGAGATCTCCGGAATCGCATGAATATAAGCGCACACCGAACCCGGTGTGCGCTTGTTTTATCGTTCTTCGGCCAAATGGTTGGAGATGGCCCGGAAGGTGGCGTCGGAGATCACGTGCTCCATTTTGCAGGCATCCTCGGCGGCGGTCTGCTCATCCACGCCCAGCCGCATCAGCACCTCTTTGAGCAGGGTGTGGCGGGCATAGATCTTTTCGGCGATCTGGCGGCCTTCCTGGCTGAGCTGCAGATGGCCGGTGTCTTCCACCGTCAGATAGCCGCCTTGCTTTAACAGCCCCACGGCCCGGCTGACGCTGGGCTTGGAGTAACCCATGTGTTCGCCCACATCCACGGCCCGAACGATATTCTGTTGCTGAGACAGCACATAAATGGTCTCCAAATACATTTCGCCGGATTCCTGCAGCCGCATGAGGCACCCTCCTTTTTGGATTTTCTATAGCATATCATGGAAAGGTAAATTTTGCAAGAAGTATTCTAATGACCTAAGAATTGGGGAAAATCCCAACATTTTACATTGTAATAATTGCGATTATGTGCTAATATCATGCTGAAATTAAACTTTTCGGCAAAAAGCTGAGAAGGGAAGCAGGAGGACCTTATGCAAAAACCAAGAAAGCGGCCCTTTGGCGCCAGAGATAAGTTTGGTTATCTGTTTGGTGATTTCGGAAACGACTTCACCTTTATTCTTTCTACCACCATTTTGATGAAATTCTACACCGATGTCATGGGTGTGCCGGCGGCGGTGGTGGGCGCGATTATGATGATCGCCCGGTTTGTGGATGCGTTTACCGATGTTACCATGGGCCGGATCTGTGACCGCAGCCGGGCTACGGCTGCCGGTAAATTCAAGCCCTGGATTCTGCGGATGTGCGGCCCGGTGGCGGTCAGTTCCTTTTTGATGTACCAGGCCGGTTTGGCGGAGCTGAGCATGGGGCTGAAGATCGCCTATCTGTTCGTCACTTATATTTTGTGGGGTTCCGTGTTTTATACGTCCATCAATATTCCGTACGGCTCCATGGCCTCCGCCGTTTCTCCGGAGGCCGGAGACCGGCAGAGCCTGTCCACCTATCGCACCATGGGTGGCGTGCTGGCCGGGGCGGTGATCGGCGTGGTGGTGCCGCTGGTGGCTTATCAGCAGGTGGACGGACAGCAGACCCTGGTGGGCACCCGGGTGACCTGGATCGCCGCTGTATTTTCGCTGCTGGCCATCGGCTGCTACTTGCTGTGCTATTTTCTGACAACGGAGCGGGTCCGCCCGCTGCAGCAATCCCAGCAGGATCATTCTGTGGGACAGATGCTGAAAAATGCGGTAAAAAACCGGAGCTTGTTATCCATCATTGCCGCTTCGGTGGTGATGCTGCTGGCCCAACTGACTATGCAGGGCATGGCAGGCTATGTTTACCCCGAATACTACAATTCCGCCGGCGCGCAATCCGCATCCACCATCGTTATGCTGGTGGCTATGGGGGTTTCCGCTGCGTTTGCCAAACCTTTGGCGGTAAAATTCGGAAAAGCCGAGGTGTCGGTGGTGGCCAATTTCTTCGCTGCCGCAGTATGTCTGATCACCTTTTTCTGGCGGCCGGAGAATGTGTGGGTATTCGTGGCGCTGCAGGGACTGAATTGGCTGGGACTGGGGATCTTCTCCATGGTTTCCTGGGCGCTGATTGCCGATGTGATCGACGATGCGCAGCTAAAAAACGGCGTTCGGGAGGATGGTAGTGTGTATGCCCTGTATTCCTTCGCCCGCAAGCTGGGGCAGGCAGCCTCGGCGGGACTTACCGGCGGCTTGCTGAGTCTGATCGGCTATGCCGAACACACCAAAACCGATCCGCAGGTCTTGTCCGGCGTTTTCAACATTTCCACACTGGTGCCGGCGGTGGGCTTCGGCGCATTGGCGCTGATCCTGTGGCTGTGGTATCCGCTGCATAAACGCCGGGTGGAGGAAAATGTGGCTGCATTGGCGAAAGTACAAAAGCAGGGGGAATAACTGGCGCGAAAATATGACAGTTAGCGGTTGATTTTTCGCCTTTGGCGTGGTAATATGTGGAAAAACACATGGAGGAAGGCTATGGTACAGGATAACTACCGAAAAATCAAACTGCTCAAGCTGCTGGAACTGCTGCGCAGGGATTCCGATGAGCAGAATCCCATCACCACCAACGCGCTTTGCGCCCGCCTGGAGGCAATGGGCATCCTTTGCGACCGCCGCACCCTCAGCAAAGATATTGCCTTGCTTAACGAACATGGCTATGAGATCATGTCCACCGCGGTGGGCCATGAGAAGGGCTATTATATAGACGACCGGGGTTTTTCCGTACCGGAATTGAAGATCCTCATCGATGCGGTGCAGGCCTCTGCTTTTATTACGGAGAAAAAATCCCGGGAGTTGGTGGAAAAGCTGGCGGAGCTGGGCGGCAATCACCGGGCGGAGCTGCTAAAGGGCAATCTGGTGTGCTTTAACACCCGCAAACATTCCAACGAGCAGATATTCTATAATGTGGATGCCCTGGAGCAGGCCATTGAGCAGCAGAAAAAAGTGTTGTTCCGCTATTTTATCCTGAACGAAAAAGGGGAGAAGGTCTATCGCCGGGAGGGCCATCGCTATGTGGTGGAGCCGGTGGCGCTGGTGTTCAATGAAGATAATTATTATGTGATGACCTATAGCTCCCGCCATGAAAGCACCGCTACCTACCGGGTGGACCGGATGGACAGCGTTACGGTGATCGAAGAACCTCTCAGCGAAAAAGCAGTGGCGCTGCGGCAGGAAATGGCCCGGTATACCGAGCAGGTGTTCAAAATGTATTCCGGCCAGCCGGAGGATGTGGTGCTGGAATTTAACGACAATCTCATTGGCGTGGTGTTTGATAAATTCGGCGAGGATACCCCCATGATGCGGGTGGGCAGCAGTAAGTGCGCGGCCACCGTCAAGGTCCGGGTCAGTCCCACCTTCTGGGGATGGCTGTTCCAGTTTGCCGGAGAAATGCGGGTGCTGTCACCCCAGTGGGTCATTGACGGCTACCGGGAGCAGGCAAAAAAACTGGAAATATAAAAACATCGGCCGAAAGGCCGATGTTTTTCGTTTCAATATTTTCTGGACAGCAGCTTTTCTGCTTCTTCCCGGGTGATCTCGCCGGAATTGCACTTTGCCATGATCTGCACATCCCGATCGTTCAGCTTGTAGCACAGATAGAAGAAGGTGGAGATGATCATGCCGATCACGGGTACCAAGGCATACACGATCCACAGTCCGTTCAAGGCGGCATCGCTCTGCTGTACGCCCTTTTCCGCCAGTTCCGCGAAGTTTTCCGCCTCTACGGAAATCCAGCCGAACAGGCCAAGCAGGATCATAGCCAGGGAGGAGGAGATGGCGCCGGTGATCTTCACGGAGAAGGTCTGGATGGCGAAGGTGATGCCTTTGGCGCTGATACCGGATTTATACTGGCCGTACTCGGCGCAGTCGGGGGTGAACATAAAGGCCAATACGCCGACAATGCACATGGGAATGGCCCGGATGCAGGTCATGACCATAAACATGGTCCTGTCACCGTAACCCATGAAGTAAATCGCCAGACCCAGGATAATATTGGCGATGTGGCACCAGAACAGCACCTTGAATTTGTCAAATCTTTTCAGCAAAGCGGGCATGATCACGGCGGCGATCACACCGGGCACCATGCCCAACAGGTTGATCACCACGCCAAACAGCTCGCTTTGGAACATATAGAAGGACAAAAACAGGGTAACAGCGGCGGAGGTCTTCAGCGCGTCGGTGGCAATATAGCCGCCATAGTAGGTCAGTAAGTATTTGTTTTTACCCAAGTAACGGAACATTTGCCTTACGGAGAAGCTTTCTTCCTCGCTTTCAGCGCTGTAGTTGCGCTCTTTGCAGTTGAGGATCAGAGGCACCATGCTGATGGCGCTGAGAATGGCCATAACAGCTACCGCCAGGGAAATGCTCATACCGGCGTTGGTCAGAACCACCACCAAATTATACAGCACCACACCGGCGCCGGAGAATACCCGGTTTACGCACAGCAGCTTGTTGCGCTCCTGGAGGTTGTCGGTCATGGTATTGAGCATGGAGTAGGCGGGCACATCGGTCAGGGTGTACACCATATCCCACAGCACATAGGCGACGCCGAACCAGATCAGCTTGCCCAATTCGCCCATACCGGTGGGAATGGAGAACAGCAGAATGGTCACCACCGGGATGAGGGTCACGGAGATCCGCAGCCAGGGCAGACATTTTTGGTTGCGTTTGAATTTTACCTTATCAAAAATATAACCGAAGATGGGATCGTTGATGGCATCCCATATTTTTACGATCAGCAGTACGATGCCGCTTTTCACCGGATCAATGCCCTGGAAAACCAGGTAAGTGCTGATGAAAACGGCAGTCAGATTATAGTAGATGTTTTGACCTACGAAAAAGGTCCAGTAGCTCAGGCGTTCTTTGAAGGTGGTCATGTATTGTTTCATAATTGCCCTCCGTTCTTTCAATAACCCAATTATTATAGCAAAAAATGTGGGAGAAAGCAAGGAAAACCCGCTGCAGATGCGCAAATTTCCGTTTATCGTACACCTATTAGCGCCGCAGGCGCGTACCTCCCCCCGGGGGAAGGTATTGCGGCTGCGCCGCCAACAGAACGATAAACACCAATTTGTTTTGCGGGAGGTGTGCGTTGTTCTAAAAAACGAACAGCACCAGCCCGGCGGATCATCCCGCCGGGCTGGTACTGTCAATCATTCTGGTGTTGTTTTTCCTGACTTTGGAAGTATTCCTCGTAGCCGGAAACCCGGATGGCTGGCACATAGGTCTTTGCGTAGATCTCGTTTCCGTTTTCTGCAACGCCAATTTTTTTGTAGAAGGCGTAGAAAGGGATAATATCTTTTGATGCTTGGTTTGGGTTTCGACTTTGGATATAGACAATATCCACGAAATCATATTTTAAAAAATTTACCTTATTTTGCGTTGCCATACATCTGGGGCAACTGTGACCGCCGAATACATAACCTTTGCGTAAAAGAATCTCGGCCTCTTCCAGAGAAATACTTGCTGCGGACCTGGAGGGCGTGCAAAGCGCTGCTGCGTCAACCCGAAGTTGATCATAAACCACGGTAACGTTACGGAGTATTGAATTGCTGCTGCTCTTGCTGGAATAATTATTAAATCTTAGGCGAACATAATTGGAAATGGGCAAATATCCGTCTATTCCGGTATTTAAGGGACAATCCATTTCATTGAAAAAAAATATGTCTATGGACGTTGCACCGCAGTTGCTATAGCCATCAAAGGAACGATGAATGATTGTACTGGAAAATGCGACATCGAACATGGCAAAGAGTTTTTCTTTTACTGTTGACAGAGAAGCAATGATCTCCTCGTCACTTTGTTGCTGATCAATTTCAATTACTGTATCGCCAAGACATACTTCAGGAGAAGAATTATCGGAAGAGGAAAGTGTGATTTGATGGTGCAGACGGTTATGCGATGCATGGAGATTGTAATTACCTATCTGGAGATCGACATTTAAAAAATTAGAAATGTCGTCGATGTGTGATTCAACCATATAGTAAGGAATGTCCACGCCTAATTGGTTAGCAATCCGCGCCAAATTAGCATCCAAAAAAATCTGAAATTCTTCGCTGTTGAGGGTATTTCCCTGATAAACGGAAGTGTTGTATTGATAGATTGTCCAATAGTCGCTTGCCGAGATGTTGTGAAGCGGCAGATACTCCGAAGAGGGCACATAAATTTTTGTATAAGAGGAAGTGCCTTCCGAATATGTATTGCTGAAAAAACCTGCGATATCGGAAGCAGAGTACAAAGCATCGGGATAATCCGGGATTGCAGGCTGCAACATGGGAAGAAAATGTGCCAACGCAAGGCCACAGATCAGGCAAAGTACCGCGGCTGCGGCACCCCATTTCAGAAAGACGGCTTTGGATGATTTCCTATGGGTTTCTTCTGCGTCGGCTACCAACTCCGGGTCAATGTCATTGAGCGCGGTGAGGATATTTTTACTTTTCATAACAGAAAGCCTCCTTCCATTAAGTGCTGTTTGAGTTTATTGCGGGTGCGCATCAGCAAGGACTTTACCTTGCTTTCGCTGATGGAATAGGTGTCGGCAATTTCTTTCACAGAATGCAGATGCCAGTACCGCCGGATAAAAATTCGCCGGGCTTCCGGGGGGAGGGAATGGAGAAATTGGTTGAGGGAATCCCGCAGGGCGATGGTGTCGGCGTAGTCCTCTTGATTTTGGGAGATACATTCAGAAAGCTCCTCCAGGGCCAGGGGATACTGACTACCGCCCCGCTTTTGGGCGGTGCTGCATTCCAGCCGGTTAATGGATAATTGGCGGGTAATTCTTCCAAGGAATGCTTTGAGGTGATGGGGCCGCTGAGGAGGAATGCTGTTCCAAGCTTTCAGGTATGTATCGTTGACGGTTTCTTTGGCGTCTTCTTCATTTCTGAGAATACCAAAGGCCACAGAATGAAAGTAACGCCCGTAAAGCTTGCTGGTTTCGGCAATGGCCGTTTCCGAGCGCTGCCAAAATAACGCGATGATCTTTTCGTCCGTCATGGTCTTCCCCCTTTCGCAAAAGCCTCTTCACCCTAATGTACAGAAAAAACAGGGCGCAGGTTGCATACCCTGCCCCAATTATAGCACATTTTTGCAAATAATCCTATCAATAATTTTTACACAAGGAATCCGAAAAAGCGCAAATTTTCGTTTATCGATGGTTATTCCGTAGGGGCCGGGCATTGCCCGGCCCCTACAAAGGGTGAACGATAAACACCAATTTATGATGCCGATTATACTTGCATGGCGCAAAAAAACACCCCGGAACTTTCGTTCCGGGGCAAAGTGCACATTAGTCAGCCACGTAGGGCAGCAGAGCGATCTGACGGGCGCGCTTGATGGCGGTGGTCAGGTCACGCTGGTGAGCGGCGCAGGTACCGGTGGTACGGCGGGGCAGGATCTTGCCGCGCTCAGACAGGTAACGGCGCAGCTTGGCAGTATCCTTGTAGTCGATAGCGGTCACCTTATCCACGCAGAAGGAGCAAACCTTCTTGCGCTTACGCTGACGCATACGCTGTTCGTTAGCCATGGGATTTTCCTCCTTGTAAGTTTAGTGAAAAAGTCAAGTTTTTAGAAAGGAAGCTGAGCGTCATCGTCATCCAGCATCGCAAAGTCGGATGCGGGATTGCCAGCGGGAGCGGCGTAACCGCCGAAGCTGGGAGCTGCGGGCGCAGCGCCATAGGCAGTGTTGCCGTAGGCGTTATCGCCTTCGCGCTTGCTGTCGCCGAAGTAGACATTGTCTGCAACGACCTCAGCAGTGCGGCGCTTGTTGCCATCCTTGTCGGTCCAGCTGCGGATCTGCAGCCGGCCGGAAACCACGATCATGCGGCCCTTGGTGAAATACTTGGAGACAAACTCGCCGGTCTGACGCCAAGCCACGCAGTCGATGAAATCGGTTTCCTTTTCGCCGCCGTCTCTGCCGCCGAAGTCACGGTCGACAGCCACGGTAAAACTGGCAACGGCGGTGCCGGTGCCGGTGCGGCGAAGTTCGGGGTCACGGGTTAGACGACCCATGATTACAATGTGGTTGAGCATTTCTTAGCCCTCCACAGCGGTGGTCAGGCAGCGCATAACGCCTTCGGTGATCTTCATAACACGCTCCAGCTCTGCGGGGAACTCGGGCTTGCTTTCGAAGTTCATCAGGACGTAGTAGCCTTCGGCCATGTCATTAACGAGATAAGCCAGACGACGCTTGCCCCACTCGTCGATGTTGGACAGAGTACCCTCCGCCTCCACCATTGCCTTGAACTTTTCCACCAGTGCTGCGATGCCCTCCTCGCCCAGAGTGGGATCGATGATGTAGAGCACCTCGTACTTACCAGTGATCTTAGCCATGTTGATTGCACCTCCTTTTGGACATTTAGGCCCCCGGTCTCGCCGGGAGCAAGGATATGTCTGCGTTCGCAGACTGAGCCATTATAGCGGAATATGTTTCATTTGTCAAGGATTTTCTTGGGAAAATCTGAGCATTATCCGTATTTTTTTGTATTTTGCTGACTTTCCAACACCCGCACCATGGCGTGGAGCATTTTACTGTTGGTAGGGCGGGGGATCATGCCGTTGGGAGCGGGGGTAAAATAGCGGCGCCAAACTGCCTCGTTGCGCTGATCCCAGGCCGATTCAATGGCGCTGCGGATGCTGCGTTCCACCTGCTGACCGCTTTTGCCGAAATGCTTGCCGATGGCCGGGTACAGTTCCTTGGTAACGGTTTGCTGGATATTTTGGGCGAACAGCGGCGCGCCATAGATCAAATAGCGATAGCCGTCCCGATGACTGCCGAAGCTGAGCTGCAGCAAAACGCCGGAAAGCTCTGTCCTGGACAGCGCCGGCGGGGCGGGCGCCAGATCGATGGCACCGGCGATCTCGTCGATATGTCCGGCGATGGCGGCAGGCGCACAGGGCTTTTTGATGATGTAATCCACCTGCAGTCTGCTAAGGGCTTCGGAAATGTATGGACTTTCAAATCCGCAGGCGGCCAAAATGCCGGGACGAATGCCTTCCTGCAGCGCTGTCTGCAGAACAGTGATGCCGTCGATCTGGGGAAGCATCAGGTCCATATATACGATATCCGGGGCAAAACTGCGCAGCAATTCCAGCGCCCGGTCGCCGCTGCGGCAGATGCAAACCTGGTAATGCTCGCCGAAAAGCTCCGCCAGGGTTTGCCGCAGCTCGTCGTTGCTTTCTGCGATCAGTAATTTGCGGGTTGCCATAGATTTTCCCTCTTTCTGGTAAAAACTGGAAAAAGTATAACAGGAAGTTCGCCAAAATACAAGGAACTACAGCGCTGAAAAAATCGACAATTATCGACACTGACAAATATTTGCACCATTTTGCGCCGCCGGAATACCATGGAATGAGCGGCATGAAAAGCCGCATCAAAAAAACGGAGGTATGTATATGTGTAATTTTGGTAGTAACAACGGTGGCTTCTGCGGTGGGAATATGTGCTGGATCATCATTCTGATTCTTCTGCTGTGCTGCTGCGGCGGCGGTAACGGCGGCTGCGATTGCGACAGCGGCTGCCGCTGCTAAAAAAGGAGGGGTGCCCGCGGGCACCCCTTTCCTGTTATGGTCATTATGATTGCCCGGCAGCCACGCCGCTGAATTCTGCGCAATAGGGTCGCAGAGGGCAGTTGCCGCATTGGGGATTTCTGGCGGTGCAGCAATCCCGGCCGAACAGAACGATGCGGTGACAAAAATCCGAACTTTCTTCCGGCGGCAAAATGGCGCGGAGCTGTTTTTCCACCTTTTCCGGCTCTTTGCCGGAGGACAGGCCCAGCCTGCCGCAGATGCGGATACAATGGGTATCGCACACCACACTGCCGGGAACGCCGTACAGATCTCCCAGCAGCAGATTGGCGGTTTTACGGCCCACGCCGGGGATCCGCAGCAAATGTTCCATGCTGCCTGGTACTTTTCCGCCATAATCCGAAAGCAGCATCTGACAACCCAGCACGATATCCCGGGCCTTGTGCTTATAAAAGCCGCAGGAATGAACATAATTTTCCACATCTTCGATCCTTGCCGCGGCCATGGCCTCCAGAGTGGGGTAGGCGGCGAATAATGCCGGCGTCACCAGATTCACCCGGGCATCGGTACATTGGGCGGAAAGCCGCACGGCGATCATCAATTCATAATCTTTGCTGTAATGCAGCGCGCAGGGCGCATGGGGATAGCGCAATTTCAGCAGGTGAATAATGGCGTTTACTTTTTCTTGCATTACGATCCCTCCTTTTGCCCTATTTTATCATAATCTTCGGCAAAAGAAAAGAGTAAATCCGTACTGCCGTAAATTGTTGTTTAGCTTAGTATCCGTACCGAATATGTCATTCTGAGCGGAGCGGCCCAAAGGGCCGCGTAGTCGAAGGATGACATGATAAACAACAATTTATCTTACAAACAGTCGTCGATGATCTCCGCGGTCAGGGCAGAGATCTCATAGGCGGTTCGCTCCTGGGGCCCGCTTTCTGTTTGTTTGGTGTATACCCGGCTTTGCAGCCGTCCGCAGATGCGTATTTGGTCGCTGGTGCGGCATTGGGCTAATTCATGGGCGGTCCGCCCCCATAGAATGCAGGGCAGATAGTCGGCCCGGCGGTAGGCCCGGGGTACTGCCAGCATAATATCGCAGATATCCCGTCCCAGCGGGGTGCGCCGGCAGATAGGATCCCGGCATAACGGCCCCCGAAGGATCACGTCATTCACCGGATCGCCGTCTTCGGCGGTGATGGCGGTGGCGTAAACGAAGATCAACAATCTCCGGACACCCTCCTCCCGCAGATTATGAGAGCGGATCTGCCCTTCGATCCGCAGCATTTCCCCACCGGACAGATCCAGACAGTTCAGCACGGCTTCTTCCGCCACAATGGGCAGATAGTCTGCGTTTCCCGATAACCGGGGGACACAGAGGGTGAAACGAAAAAACCGTTTTCGGTGATTTTCGTGGGAAAACCGGGGTAATTCCTGCAGCTCGCCCCGGAGAATGACCGTATTTTCAAAATGTTCCATAAGTACCACCTCATATTCAGATGTATGGAACAATCTATGCCCCCAAAGGGGAAAACAGAACTCAGGCAGAACATAAAACCGCCCCGGTGGGAATTCCCACCGGGGCAGCAGATTCATTTCCGTTTCCCGCCTTTGGCGGCCTTGGTGACGGCACCCTTGGGGGCGGTGGGCTTGGGGATATTGCCCCTGGGCAGCGGCTTCTTGCCCTTGACGGGCGCCTTGGGCGGGGGCGCGGATGGACGGTCGGTCCTGGGTGGCACCGCCCGGATCAGGCACTTGGGCCCGGAGCCGATGAGATCCTCCCGGTGGGCTTTCAGCAGCGCTTCTCTCACCAAATAATAGTTTTTGGGATTGCGGTATTGGATCAGCGCCCGCTGCATGGCCTTTTCGTGGGGATCCGTGGGGACATATACCCGCTCCATGGTTCTGGGATCCAAACCGGTGTAGTACATCACCGTGGACAGGGTGGAGGGAGTGGGGTAGAAATCCTGCACCTGCTCCGGATTGTAGCCCATTTCCCGGATGTATTCCGCCAGTTCAATGGCCTCCCTCAGCGTAGAGCCGGGATGGCTGGACATCAGGTAGGGAACCAGATACTGATTCATGCTGTATTGCTTGTTCAGGGCGAAATACTTATCCACAAACCGGTTGTACACCGCATTTCTCGGCTTGCCCATCTTGTCCAGCACCGCGTCGGAAACGTGTTCCGGCGCCACCTTCAGCTGGCCGGAGATGTGGAATTGCACCAATTCCTTGAAGAAAGTATCCTTTTTGTCCGCCAGCAGATAGTCAAAGCGGATGCCGCTGCGGATAAAGACCTTTTTTACCCCGGGGATTTTTCGCAATTTGCGCAGCAGCGCTACATAATCACTGTGGTCGGCATTCATATTCTTGCAGGGCGTGGGGAACAGGCACTGCCGGCCGCCGCAGGCGCCCTTGCTAAGCTGCTTTTCGCAGGCGGGGTGGCGGAAATTGGCGGTGGGGCCGCCTACATCGTGGATATAGCCTTTGAAATCCTTATTTTTTACCATCTGCTCCGCTTCTGCCAGGATGGACTCGTGGCTGCGGGTCTGAATAATTCTTCCCTGGTGGAAAGTCAGGGCGCAGAAGGAACAGGCGCCGAAGCAGCCACGGTTGGACACCAGGCTGAACTGCACTTCTTCAATGGCCGGCACACCACCCTTTTTGGCGTAGCTGGGATGCCAGGTGCGCATATAGGGCAGCTCGTAGACCGCGTCCATTTCTGCCTGGGTCAGGGGCTTTTGGGGCGGATTCTGCACCACAAATTCCTTGCCGTAAGGCTCCGCCAGCCGCTTGGCGGTGAAAGGATCGCAGTTGCCGTATTGGATCTTGAAGCTTTCGGCGTATTTTTTCTTATTTGCCTTCAGTTCTTCGAAAGCGGGCAGAACAATGGTGGGCAGACTTTCGTCCAGTTCAGCGGTTTTGTACACCGTGCCATCCACATAAGTGATGTCCTTGGCCTCCATGCCGGCATTCAGTGCGTCAGCCAGCTCCACAATACTCTTTTCGCCCATGCCGTACATGAGAATGTCGGCCTGGCTGTCCAGGAGAATGGAGCGCTTCATGCTTTCGCTCCAGTAGTCGTAGTGACCCAGACGGCGCAGACTGGCTTCAATGCCGCCGATGAGGATTGGCACATCCTTGTAGGTCTGGCGGATCAGATTGCAGTAGACAACGGTGGCGTAATCCGGGCGCTTGCCCATTTCACCGCCGGGGGTGAAGGCATCGGTTTTCCGGCGGTGTTTGGTGACGGAGTAGTGGTTCACCATGGAGTCCATGTTGCCGCCGGACACCAAAAATCCCAGCCGGGGACGGCCGTAGATATCGATGGATTTGGGATCTTTCCAATCGGGCTGGGAAATGATGCCAACGCTGTAGCCGTGCTTTTCCAGAATGCGGCTGATGATGGCATGGCCAAAGGAATGGTGATCCACATAGGCATCGCCGATGACATAGACAAAATCGCACTGCGCCCAGCCCCGGTCGATCATATCCTGTTTGCAAATGGGCAGAAAATCCATAGCATTTCCTCCTGCGCATATTTTATTTATCATAACACAAAACGCCGGAAAAGGGAAGTAAAAAACTTTTTTGAAAAAGATGAAAAAAAGTGTTGACAAATGGAAAGCGGTGTGCTAATATACTCAAGCGCTGAGGCGCGGAACAATATATGGGCGAGTGGTGGAATTGGTAGACTCGCTAGATTCAGGTTCTAGTGTTCACTGCGGACGTGCGGGTTCAAGTCCCGCCTCGCCCACCAAAGAGACAGCTTACAAGGCTGTCTCTTTTTTTGTCAGTCGATGGTCGCTAAAATGGTGAAAACCCCTAATTTTCCGGTTAAAAACGGAGAATTAGGGGCTTTTTGCGTTTTGTGGGTTATTCTGATCTGCTTGCAACTATTTCTACCTATTTTTCCAAACCGCGTCGGCGCTGTGGCGGCGGAGGACGGCGGTGGAGTCGTATCAGCGATTTTCTTGTTTATATATCATTACTATGAGCCGGTAGCGGAAACGCTATCGGCTATTTTTATTGTATCAAGAAAACCACCGGCTGTGCCGGTGGTTCCAAAAAGCTTTAGCTATGCACAGAATAAATTATCCGAGCATAGCGAGGAACAACTAATAAAATCGAAAGATAGGAATTGTATCGAGTAAAGGAAGCTGAGAAAAGAGAAACCCTACCGCTATTTCAATAGCAGTAGGGCACTTCATGCAAGCGAAAGAAAACTTGATGAGCCTATAGGCTCGGCTGGTAAAAGGCCCCAAGGGGGCTAGTGCATACCACCGGCACGGCCGGTGGTTATGATTGGTTAAAGAAAAGGTGCTGCCTCACCTAACTAGTGAGACAGCACCTCCGATATCTTATGTATTTTGCTCATCGCACATTGTGCGGTAGGCGGTTGGGGAGCAGCCGGCTGCGTTTTTGAAAAACCGGCTGAAGGAATAAATGGAGTTGAAATTCAATTCATTGGCAACCTGGGTCACACCGGCTCCCTCCTGCAGCATTTCCTTGGCGTAGACCAATCTTTTCTCGTTATAATACTTGATGATCGGTCTGCCGGTATAATCCACAAAGGCTCGGGAGAGATAGTAACGGCTGTAATGAAACTGCTGCTCCAGAGTATCCAGGGATATGATGTTTTTATAGTTGTAGTCAATAAACTGTTTGACCATGGCGGCGATATCCGAT
Source organism: Oscillospiraceae bacterium (assembly GCA_015068155.1). Classification (GTDB taxonomy): domain Bacteria; phylum Bacillota; class Clostridia; order Oscillospirales; family Oscillospiraceae; genus Faecousia. Next base: position 39,104 of record SVLC01000007.1, read on the forward strand.
TCCGGCGCCGCCTGCTCATAGTCGGATAAGTTGTCACGGATCACCATTTGCAGCATGCACAGCATTTTCTGTTTCAGCTCCAGTTGATGAAGCTGATTCTTGCAGAAATAATCGGAAATGATGGAAAACAGCAGTTCCCGGAAAGCCGCCATATCCGAGATCTTCAGCAGCGGGCCAATGCCGGTGCCAGCAAACAGATCCGGCTGGATCCAGGTGCGCTCTTCAGGGGTGAAGTAGGGCAGATCCTTGAAAGATATATAGGAAAGCTCGCTGTATGGGCCGTAACACAGATCAAAATGGATATGCGGCTGGCTGATGGAGCAATCATCCAGACTTTCCAGACAATGGGGCTGTCCTGGACGCAGGAAGATTACATCGCCTTTGTTGCACACATAGGCCTGGTCCTCCACAGTTAATAAAAAACTCCCGGATTCCAAAAAAATGATCTCATAATCAAAAATAATGCGTCGGCCGATCTTAAAAGGCGCCCTTAAATAGGAACGGGCCGCATAACGCACAAAGGGAGAAAAAGTGTTTAAGTTCATATAATCGCCTGCCTTTGCAAGAAGTGTTAAATAAAAAATCACCTTTCTGCGAGAATTGTTATTTATTATACCATGACTTTATTATATTGTAAATAAAAGAAAGGCAATTTATATAGGGTTGTATGTATATATTATCCAATGTTTACCGAATAACAATTTTTACTGATATATAAATATGGTAAGAAATTCCGGCGGAAATGGCAAATGACACCGGCGGCATCCGTAGGGTGACAATGGTGATATTTTGAACAACATTATGACAGGAGGACAACAAAATGAAAAAGCTTGTAAGCATTGTGCTGATGGTGTCTGTGCTGGCAGGTATGCTTGGTATGCTGGCCGGCTGCGGCGGCCCTCAGGGCACCGTTGAGGAGGGCGCTACGGTGGTGACGCTGTATGCCCAGAATTTTGAGCAGTGGAACAACGAATATCTGCAGAAGCGGGTGGAGGAATTCAATCAGATCCTGGATGACGGCATCCAGCTGGAGGTCAAGTTCTTCACCGACAGCGCCTATAACGATGCGCTGATGGTGGCCCGTGAAAACGGCACCGGTCTGGACCTTTATATGATCAGCTACGGCAATCTGTGGAGCGAAGTGGAAAATGGCCGCTGCGTACCGCTGAATGATCTGCTGGAGCAGGAGTGCTTCGACGATCTGACCGATGCAGGTAAGAATCTGGTCACCTATGATGACAAGTATTACGCTTATCCCACGCTGATCGAGGCCAGCGCTCTGCTGTACTATCGCAAAGATCTGCTGGAGAAAGCTGGTGTGACCGCAGTTCCCACCACCTGGGAAGAGCTGTACGCCGCCTGCGATAAGCTGAAGGCTTCCCTGAATCCTGCCCAGTATGCGTTGGGTCTGCCTACCGGTCAGGCATTGGGTTGGGCCACCTGGGGTATGGAATACAATACCACCGGCGGTCTGGTGCTGGATGAGACCTGGAAGAATGTCCAGGTGGACAACAAGGGCTGGAAGGAGCTGGCGCAGTTCTTCTATACCTGCTATGGCAATGGCTACGCCCCCACACAGCAGCTGACCGCCAAGGGCTATAACGATATTATCGAAGCACTGTGCCAGGGCAAGCTGGCAATGACCATTGCCGGCAGCTGGTCTGTTGCGGAGATTATGAACACCTATCCCCATATGGCTGAGAAGATCGGTGTGGCAGAGCTGCCCACTTTCGACGGCAACCGTGGCGGTATTACGGCCACCAATGGTGGCTGGGCTTACGCCATTGATGCCAGCAGCCAGAACAAGGAAAAGGCAGCAGCCGTGATCGACTGGATGTTCTGCCAAAGCGCGGAGCGCACTGCCGGTTTCTTTGAGGCTGCCCATTATTCCAAGACTGCGGTCAATAAAAGTGTGCAGGCCTACATCGACAGCCATGAAAAGGAAGTCAATGAGGAATGGATCCAGGTGATCACCGCTGTTTCCAATACCGCAATGCCGGAGCCTCTGTTCTCCTGGGATATTACTGTGGCGGTGATGAAGCTGTTTGACACGGTTTCCATCTATGCAACGGCCGGTGATTTTGAATCGCTGTATGCCGATGCGCTGCGAACCTGTAAATCCGATATTGCCTCCGTAATGAGCAGAGAAGATATCGGTGAAAATCCCCGTTTGGGAGATCAGGGATGAATCGGGCCGCACCTGAGCGGACGGAATCGGTCAAGCGGCCCGGCAGCTTCCGCTACCGCTATAAACATACTGCCTACCTGATGCTGCTGCCTGCTCTGGTGCTGCTGGGCATCTTTGTGATGTGGCCCCTAGTGATGGCGGTGATCCGCAGCTTTCAGGATTATAATTCCGGTGAATTTGTGGGTTTTTACAATTTTAAGTACATTTTGAAGACCCCTTCTTTTGTCAAGGCATTTAAAAATGTGCTGATCCTGACAGTCGTCACTGTGGCGCTGACAATGGTCACCACATTCCTGTTCGCACTGCTGATGCGCAGCCTCAGCAACCGGATGGGCTATTTTGCCAGAGCCTGCGTATTTGTGCCGTTTTTCATCAGCGGCATCGTGGCATCCGTTATCTTCAATCTGCTGATCAATTACGGCGGCGGTCTGTTTACCTCGCTGCTCATTGATGCAGGCAAGGATCCCATCGCGTTTGCGGTGGAGGATCATTGGCCATATTTCATCATTATCGCCATTACGATCTGGATGACCTTCGGTTATCAGACTCTGATCATGTATGCCGGATTGCTGCAGATCCCCAAGAGCCTTTATGAAGCAGCCCAGCTTGACGGCGCCAATTTCCTGCATCAGACGCTGTTCATCACCATTCCCAATATGAAAAACTATTTTGTTTTGGTGTGTATCAGCCTGGTAACGGCCAATCTGCAGATGTTTGAGATCCCGTTTATGGTCACCGGCGGTGGTCCGCTGGAAAGCACGCTGACGCCGGTTATGTATCTGTACAATTCCTTCCGGGATCCCGGCAGACCCCAGAATGTGACCATTGCCGGCGCGCTGTTGGTGATGATCCTGATCATGGTCATCAACATCATCGTCTTCAAGACGGTCCGCTCGGAAAAATCCGGAGAGTGAGGGCTGTATATGAATAAAAAAGGCTTTAAAAACCGGCTGATCCGGTTGACAAAAAATCTGTTGGCGCTGTTGGTTGTGGCCGCGATCCTGTTCCCGATCATTTGGATGCTTCCCGCGGCCTTTAAGGACCGCACGGAGTTGTTTGCGATCCCCAATCAGTTCCTTCCGGAAGAGTGGTCGCTGGACAACTTCGAAAAAGTGTTCACACTGACGCTGAACGGCTACAATTTCACCTCCAGTCTGCTGGCTACCTTGGTGGTGGCGGTGATCGCCACGGCGCTGTCGCTGTTTATCAATATGATGGCAGGCTATGTATTCGCAAGAATGGAATTCCCGTTGAAGAATGTCATTTGGTGGAGCGTGCTGATCACGATGTTCATTCCGGGCATTACCATTTTGCTGACCTCGATCCGGGTAGTCAATATGCTGAAAATGGTGGATACCCTTATGGTGTTGATCATTCCCGGTGTTGTCAGCGCCTATAATATTTTCTATTTCCGCCAGTTCTTTCTGGCGATCCCCAAGAGCCTGGAAGACGCAGCCTTGTTGGATGGATTGGGTCATTTTGGTACATTTTGGCACATTTTCCGGCCTATGAGTACCACGCCTATGATCGTGATCGGTATCAGCGTGTTTATGGGTTACTGGAATAGCTTTATGTGGCCGACATTGACTGTGTCCGACAATGCTCAGATCGCGCAGGTGACCCAAATCATCCGGGTGCTGAGTGATGCTTATGCCGGTGATTACGGTGTTGTTGTGGCGGCATCTTTGATCTCCATTGCGATCCCGCTGGTCATCTATCTGATCTTCCAGAAAAAGATCCTGGAAGGAATTGCGACTACCGGCCTGAAATAAGGGAGGAAAGACTATGTTTCAAATGGATGAAATAATCAAAAAGAGAAATGCCAGGCGGGGCAGAGTATCCAGCTTTGATGTGACGGGCGGAAATGACGATCGCCGTTACATTCAGCCCGGCGAGACCTTTACCCTGGCGCAGCTCAGCGGCGCAGGCTGCATCCGCCATATTTGGATGACGCTGGCCAATGAAGGCTTTGTTGTGGAAAAATATGCTCACCGGAAAGTGGTGCTGCGGATGTACTGGGACGGGGAGCAGGAGCCTTCCGTTCAGGCACCGCTGGGTGACTTTTTCGGTATGGGTCACGGCATTACGAAAAATTTCGTATCCGCTCCCTTGCAGATGAGTCCGCAGGACGGTCAGGGTCTGAACTGCTGGTGGCCCATGCCCTACGGCGACGGTGCCCGCATCACCGTTACCAATGAGTGCAACACCACGCTGATCTTGTATTACTATGTGGATTATGAAACCATGCCGGAGCTGTCTCAGGATACTCTGCGATTCCATGCCTGGTGGAATCGGGAATGCCCCACCGACGGTATCCCCGACCCTCAGGACGAAAACCACAACGCCTGGTGCTTTGAGGGAGAAAACAAGGACGGTGCCGGGAATTATACGGTGCTGGAGGCCAGGGGCGCCGGCCACTATTGCGGCTGCCACGTCAACATTCACAACCTGAACCCCAGCGGCCTGTGGGACTGGCCCGGCGAAGGCGATGATATGATCTTCATCGACGGTGACACCAAGCCCACCCTTCACGGCACCGGCACCGAGGACTATGTGAACATGGCCTGGTGCCCCACCCAGGAATACAACGCCCCCTATCATGGTCTGATTCTGGGCGGCAAGGACAACTGGAAGGGAAAGATCACCTATTATCGCTACCACATTCAAGATCCCGTTACCTTTGAAAAGGACATCCGGGTGACCATTGAGCATGGTCACGCCAACCACCGCAGCGACGACTGGAGCACCACCGCTTACTGGTATCAGACCGAGCCTCATGTGCCCTTCGCACCCATTGTGGAGGTGACGGAACGTCTGCCCATTGATGAGGAGATCCTTTGCCGTACCGGCAACATCGTGTTTGAAAAATAACCCCAATCAATCCATCCACGATCGCGACGATCGAAAAAATATAAGGAGGAACTTTTATGAAAACCAACAAGCTGAGATCTCTGCTGGCGGGTATCATGGTGATGGCAATGCTGTGCGGCATGATGCTGATCCCCATGCCCATCCAGACCAACGCGGAGGAAATTAAGGTCTATGGTAAGAACCTGGTGTTCAATAACGGAACCATGGACGGTATTCTGGGTAATGGCGAGACCGAGCGCACCCTGAACAATGACTGGGGCGTATCCTACCCTGTGGCTACCTTTGGCGGCCCTACCGGCGACTCCCCTGCCAAGGTCAAGAACATTGACGGCAACAACGTGCTGGTGCTGGAATTCACCACCGGCGGCTTTGCCAGCTACTTTGCTGACCTGTATGCCGACGGCACCACTCTGCCTGAGGGCACCTACCGTCTGAGCATGGATCTGAAGCCCGTGGGCGAATTCGCCACCGACAATGTGGGCTACACCCTGTACAACCAGTACACCGATGTCCGCATCTACGACAACGGCTGGCAGAACTGCACCGAGCTGGAAAACGGCTGGCTGCGTTATGAAAAAGAATTTGAAATCGATGAAAATTTGGTGGACTCCATCCAGATGTGGTTCAACACCGTGGGCACCAGCACCCTGTACATCGACAATCTGAGCATGTGCACCGTTACCGTGCAGAAGGCTACCAACAACCTGGTGCACAACAACGGCACCATGGACGGCATTCTGGGCGAGGGCGAAACTGAGCGCACTCTGAATAACGATTGGGCTGCTTCTTACCCTGTGGCTACCTTTGGCGGCCCTACCGGCGACTCCCCTGCCAAGGTCAAGAACATTGACGGCAACAATGTGCTGGTGCTGGAATTCACCACCGGCGGCTTTGCCAGCTACTTTGCCGACCTGTATGCCACCGGCACCACCGTGCCCGCCGGCAGCTATGAGCTGAGCATGGATCTGAAGCCCGTGGGCGAATTCACCACCGACAATGTGGGTTACACCCTGTACAACCAGTACACCGATGTCCGCATCTACGACAACGGCTGGCAGAACTGTACTGAGTTGGAAGACGGCTGGCTGCACTACAGCAAGGTGTTCGAAATCGAAGAAAATCTGGTGGACTCCATCCAGATGTGGTTCAACACCATGGGCTCCAGCGTCCTGTACATCGATAACCTGAGCTTCGCTCTGCTGGAGGCTGAGCCCGAGCGCGAGGAGCTGAATGCTGAATATGTGGCCGGCTCCGGTGTGGCTCTGAATATCAACATCCCCAACGCCGCTGAGAGCATCACTGTGGCCGAGAAGGCCGGCTATGTGCTGGAAGCAGGTCTGGACTACACCTATGAAAACGGTGTTCTGACCCTGAAGAATGAATATGCCGATGGCCTGGCCTCCGGCAAGAATGATCTGATCATCACCGCAGGCAACGTCGAGTACAAACTGCGCCTGATCATCCGCCAGAGTAAGCCCGCTCTGCCCGAAAGCGCGGACGGCTACCTGATGCAGGAAACCCTGGTGGGCGGCGACTTTGAGATGTTCGAAGAAGGCTTCGCCTTCTCTCTGGAGCAGGTGGAAGGCTGGGGCTCCAACATCAGCTATGATGACCCCGGTGTCATTGTCAACCAGAACGGCAACAAGGTTCTGCGTCTGCAGAAGGATCAGAAGAACAGCTACTCCTCTGCCTTCGCTTTCATCTCTCCCACCATCCAGGCCGGCGACGTGCTGACCTTCAAGTTCGACTACAAGCTGGATGTGCAGGATATCAGCATCTACCAGGGCGCGGACATCAACCTGAGCTTCGTTTCCGCATCCAATATGCAGATGCTGAAGATCGCGCTGGACAACTCCTGCCCCGCACAGACCACCGGTGACGGCGATTATCAGTGGGATGTGCAGTATACCATGCTGGAAGACGGCTGGATCCGCGTGGAAATGACCTTTGTGGCCAACACCGCCCTGCTGTCCTACAACTCCATGCGTTTCCTGCTGCCTACGGATAAGGCTTTGGAAGGCGACGCGATGTATGTGGACAATGTCAGTCTGGTGCTGTGGGCAGCGCCTGAGGCTCCCGAGACCATCAGCACCGATCTGGTGTTCAACAAGGCAAAGCCTGCCGATGTGTTTGCCCTGGTGGATATGCAGGCTCTGGATCCTCAGAGCATCACCCTGAACGGCGCTGCAGTGGATAGCAAGTACTGGTCCATCAACCCCGCCAAGGACACCATCACCTTCTCCAAGGACTACCTGGCTACCTTGGATAACGGTGAGCACACCTTCACTGTGACCACTGCCGGCGGCAGCTGCGAGCTGGTGATCACCGTTACCGGTGAGACTGCCGGCAGCAATCAGGGCAATGACAATGTGGGCGGTGATCAGGAGCCTGCTTCCGATAACACCTGGATCTGGATCGTTGCAGCAGTTGTGGTTGTGGCAGCGGTGGTCGTCGTTGTGATCGTCCGCAAGAAGAATACAAAGTAAGTAATATTCCGACACCTTTCTCCGGGGGACTGGGCGGTATCCCCGTCCCGTTCCCCGGAAATCGTAAGATGGGAGGAAACATATGAAACGAAAACTGTTTGCTGTGTTGCTGGTAATCGCAATGCTGCTGTGCGGTTGTTCTGCAGCTCCCCAGTCCACCTCACAGTCCACCACTCCCAGCGAAAGTCAAAAGCAGGGATGGCAGATCCCTGCAGATGCGCTGGATAACTACTCCGGTGAGATCCTCTATGTGCGGGAAGTGGGCAAGGTCACCGGCAAGGATGCTTTTACCGATACAGCCCAGCGGTTTGATGTGGGCGCTACCGATTTGGGCTTCTGTTATTACGATGCCCAGATGCAGCGGCTGGTGACCGTTTTTGGTGATACCTTTGGCGCGGATATGTCTGCCAATTGGCGCAGCAATGTGGCGCTGTATACCGATCAGATCGATTATTCTGCCGGTATTGCCTACACCGGCGCGCTGACTGCCGCAGGTCATGCGGAAAGCGGCTGCGCCGTACAACTGACACCCAATGGCGGCCGCGGCGTTTTGGTGCAGGGAAGTGCGGCAGAAACGCCGAAAACCAGCACCTGCATCCCCACCGGCGCTGTTATGGTGGGAAATATCACCTATCTGTTCTATATGGAGATCGATGAAAACGGCTTCCAGGATTCCGGCGAATGGTTCGTATATTGCTGCAGAGTGCTGAAAAGCGAAGACCACGGTGTTTCCTGGACCCAGGTGGAGGGACTGACCTGGCAGGCCCGGACAGAAGACGGTGAAACGGGTTTAGCGCCCAACTTTGCGCAAATCTACCCGTTCCTGGCCGAGGACGGCTACATCTATTTGTACGGCATTCCCGGTGGCCGCTCCGGCGGCACCAAGCTGGGCAGGGTAGAGGCAGAGAAGATCGAGGATTTCTCTGCGTATGAATACTTTACCGGCTATGATAGCGACGGTACTCCCAAGTGGCGTGCCGGTAGCAGCGGACTGTCCTATATCAAGCAGCGTGACAGCGCTTATGTGATCGATATGCCCTGTGGTGAAATGTGTGTGACCTACAATGCCTATCTGGGTAAGTATTTGGCGCTTTATCAGAACGGAAGCAGCCTGGTATACCGTACGGCAGATAACCCCTGGGGCCCCTTCTCCAAACCGGAGACCATTTTAAAAACGGCCACCGATGTGTATTTGGGCTATGGCGCGTTTACCTGCCAGCAGATGGCGGATAACGGCGGCCAGCGGATCTGGATCCTGGTATCGGAGTGGTGGCCTATCTACAATGTCTCGCAAATCGAGATCGTGTTCCGCTGATGGCTGCCGGAACAGAAAGGAAACACAATATGAAACGAATCGGTATAGCGATCCTTTTGATCGCCACCCTGCTGACCGGCTGTACCGGCTTCAGCGGCACCGTCCCTACCACGACTACTACGGTTCCGCCTTCCAACCCCGGCGGATCGGAGGATATTATGCAAATTCCTGCTGACGCTTTTCCCAATCGTTCCGACGAGATCTTCTATGTTAGAAAAGTGGGCCAGATCACCGGTCAGGCCGGTTTTACCGACACCTATACAAACTTTAATGTATACGGCACCGACCTGGGCATTCCTTACTACGATGAGACAACAGGCCGCCTGACACTGCTGTTTGGCGATACCTATGCCGCTGCCAATTTTTCCGGCAACTGGCGTAGTAATGTGGCGCTGTATACCACCCAAACCGAATACCATAACGGTATTGCCTTCACCGGCGGCCTGACCATCTCCGGCCCGGCAGAAAGCGGCGTTGCCGTGCAGATCACCCCCGGCGCCAATTCCGTGACACCGCTGCTGCAGGGCGACAAGATCAAGACGCCCCAGACCCATACCTGCATTCCCACCGGCGCGGTAATGGTAGGGGAGACGACCTATCTGTTCTACATGGAGATCGACAAGAACGCTTTCCCCACCACCGGCGGTTGGGGCGTTTACTGCAACCGTGTGGTCAAAAGCGAGGACCACGGCGCTACCTGGACTCAGGTGGACAGCCTGGTATGGCAGGCCAAGGATGAGAATGATGTGGTCGGCATCGCTCCCAATTTTGCCCAGATCTATCCGATGAAGGCTGACGGCTATGTGTATATCTACGGTATTGGCGGCGGCCGTTCCGGCGGCACCAAGCTGGGCCGTGTGGCGGAGGCGGAAATCGAAGATTTTGAAGCATATGAGTATTTTGCCGGCTAGATGTGGTCATAGTCCTGGGCGGCGATCATGGCGCTTTGATAGGTGCCGGAGAGCCTGGAAGACACGGTGATGACCACCGCCGCTTCACCTGCGCTGCGGGCTTTCTCGTATTCTGCCGCAAAGGCGGCAGGGGAGGCCTGGCTGGTGGAAGGATGCACATCGGTTTCAATCAGCTTCTCGTAAAAAGCGATATGGTCGATGGTAACGCCATCCACATATTCTTCCTGCCCAAAGTGGACGGTCAACGGAACCACGTGTACCTGCTTTTTGCCATTCGGCAGCAGGTCCGAGGTGGAATCCACGATTATTCTTGTTTTCATTCTGTAAACTCCTTCTGCTTGCGGGAAAGTGTAACTTGGAAAAATCACTGCTGGGGAAGTCCTTCTTTGCTTAGTGTTTGCAAATTTGTCGCGATCCTCTCCAAACAGCGGTAGAAAATTTCCCGGTCATTGTCTGTCATGCCGGAACCGGCCAGCTCGACTGCCAGCGCCGCTCTGCGCTGTACCTGCCGCGCAGCTTGTATTCCTTTTTCGGTCAGGCGCAACTGCGCGCGATAAAAATTGTCGCCAACGGCTTTTTTGTAGACCAGTCCTTTTGCTTCCAGGATGGCCACCATTCGGGAAACGTCAGCTTTATTCTTGCAGCACAGTTCTGCCAGTTTGGCGGCGGTGATGCCGTCTTCAAAACGGTAGAGTGTCGTGAGATAGACGGCATGGGGGCTGTTTAATTCGTATTTGGCCATTTCTTCTGCTGCCAGTTTATGCCAGCAGCGGTCTATTTCGGAAATTGCCAATGAAAAGCGCGCAAAACGGTCTAACATATCAGAACCTCCCAGATATAGATGTTGCGGTGTCAACATCTGCATGATAACACAAAGATGTTGAAATGTCAACATCATTTGGTGAAGCAGGAGGTCGTGAAAACAGGAATGAATGTTGACAAATTATGAATAATCATATAAAATTCTAACAGGATTATTAATCTTCTCTCAAGAAAAATACATGCAGGAGGTAGGCAAATGCAGTGGCTGAAAAAGAATGGGGGATACATTGCTGTTGTACTGGCAGCGGTTTTGGTACTGACGGCAGTGGCGATCATTGCGCTGCCGGAGCAAAGCAACGGTCCGGTTTCGGATCCGCAGCCGGCCGATGGTCCGGAGACCGGAATCTATTATTATGAAACCAAGGAAGGTGAATACCTGTTGAGCTTAAACAGCGGCAACAGCTTCACCATCGCCGGTCCCAGTTTGAACAAATCCGGCAAGTATGCGGTGACCGAAAACGGCATCGAGCTGGACTTTATCCGTGACGAGGACGGCATTGGCAGCATCGTCACCGAAGGGGACGTGCTGACGCTGCAATATAAAGACACCACCATGCGTTTCTTGAAGAAAGTGACCTACGCCGTGACCTTCAACGCCAACGGCGGCAGCGAAGTGGCTGCCGTGGATGTGGTCAACGGCAAGACCGTCGCTAAGCCCGCCGACCCGGTGAAGGCCGGCAGCGTGTTCAT